>CAMDQL010000066.1 GCA_945905915.1 Flavobacterium psychrophilum | reverse complement strand
CTTCATTATTTATAAAGGGCGTGCCATCAATTTTATTAACTGTGAATTGTGCATTTACTTGGTTAACCAACGAAAAAGTAATTAACAATAAATATGTAATTTTTTTCATAATTGAATAATTTTTAACAAAAATATCATTTTTTTCTATTGTTTTGAAAAAAAAATTATATTTGTATAAACATAAATTATTAAATATATGAAAAAATTATTACTTATACCATTATTTTTGTTGTCAAATTTTTTACATTCTCAAATAATATTACAAGAAAATTTTGATGCACTTGGAGATCCAATAACATTACCAGCGGGCTGGACACAAACAAATCAGAGTAATCCCTTAGGAACTGCTACATGGTTTAGAGGAAATACTGCCGCGTTTACATCATACAATGGACCAGCTGATGGTTATATAGCAGTAAACTATCAATCTGGAGCGGGAGTAAGTAATCTAAGCAACTGGCTTATGACACCTTCTAGAACGGTCCAAAATGGTGACGAGGTGTCTTTTTACACTAGAGTACCAGGTTCGCAATACCCAGATCGTATGGAATTGCGAATGAGCACATCAGGAGATTCATCTGTAAATCCGTCTGGATCTACAGGTTTAGGTTCATTTACCACATTATGCGCTTCAGTTAATCAAAATTTAACGGTTGGAGGATATCCAACCACTTGGACAAAAATTACATATGTTGTAACTGGATTAAGTGGTCAAGTGCTATGTAAATTTGCTCTTAGATATAATGTTACTGGTGGTGGTACTGGAAATAATTCAGACTATGTAGGGGTTGACGCTTTTCAAATAAAAAGACCAGTTAATAATGATTTGTCTCTTGAAAGCGTAACTGTACCATCAATCATTGTTAATGGTAATTTTTCATTTAATGGGACTGTTAAAAATGTAGGTTCAAATTCTGTAACCTCTTATGATGTTACTTGGCAATCAAATGGAGGCGCTTTACAAACTTATAATATCACAGGGGTAAATATTGCTCCGGGTGCAACAAATAACTTTACACATAGTGTACCATTAAATGTAATTGCGGGTTCAGCATATTCTTTAGTTTTTAATGTTTCAACTGTAAATGCAACTACTGATGGGTTTACGGCAGATAATTCAATTACTAAAAATACTATAGGAGCTTCTGGTTCGACTACATACAAACCTTTAATTGAAAAATTTACTGGTTCTACTTGTGGCCCATGTGCCTCTTATAATAATGCAACTTTTAATCCATATTACACAGCGCAAAACCAGAATTTTAATTATATAGCGTACCAAATGAATTGGCCGGCAACTGGTTCATTTCCAAATGGAGATCCATATTACACTGCTGAAGGTGGTGTAAGAAGAGGATTTTATGGTGTAACTGCTATTACCAGTTTATGGATAGATGGAGGTGAATATTCCACTGGAAATAGTCAGGCAACACTTACAACACATGTAAATACTGAGGCTACTAAACCAGGATATTTTGGTTTAACAGCTAACAGAAATTTATCTGGAAATAATGCAGTGGTTAATTATACTATCACCCCTTATTTAACAGGAAGTTTTGTCTTACATGCTGCTGTAATTGAGAAACTAACAAATCAAAATGTTGGTTCTAATGGCGAAACATCTTTCAAACATGTAATGATGAAAATGGTTCCTAATGCAAGTGGAACAACAATTAACACCACTGCAGGAACGCCAATTAGTGGACAAATAACTGCAAGTTTAGCTAATACTTTTATTGAAGAGAATTCTGATTTAGAAGTAATTGTTTTCATTCAAAATGCCACAACTAGAGAAATTATGCAAAGTTTTAAAGCTACTGATGCTTTATCACTTGAGGATAATGCACTTGCAAAAGTTAAATTGTATCCTAATCCAGCATCCAATAATATTAGATTTACTAATATTCAAGAAGCTACAATTATGATTACAGACGTAACTGGAAAAGTGGTATTACAAACGGAAGGAGTTGATGAAAATTCAATAATTAATGTTTCAAATTTAAATTCAGGGATTTATTTAGTAAATATCAAAAATGAATCAATGAATGAAACAATTAAATTTGTAAAAAAATAATTACTTTTTGAAATTAAATATATAAAGCTGTCTGAAATAATTGCTATTTTAGACAGCTTTTTCTAATGATTGCCGTTATTAATTACTCCTCATGAAAAAAATTATTTTCTTTTTATTTTTATCGATTTTGGGATATTCTCAAAATCAAATGCCAAATATTGAACTCAATGCTATCTCTGGTGAATCTGTAAATCTTTCTACTGATTTTAATGAAGTTGACAAACTCTATGTGTTTTCTTTTTGGGCAACCTGGTGCGCGCCTTGTATCAATGAATTAGAAGCTATGCATAAAAAATATGCTACTTGGAAAGAATCTTTAAATGTAGAAATTATTGCCGTTTCTATTGATGATTCAAGAACACAAAAAAGGGTAAAACCATTTTTAAATGGTAAAGGCTGGACTTACAATGTTTTGTTAGATTCTAATCAAGAGTTAAAAAGAGCTTTATCAATTGTTAATGTTCCTTATACAATTGTAGTAAAAAACAGCAAAATTGTATTTGTTAGTAATGGGTATTCGCAAGGAGCAGAAGAGGAACTTTATATTAAATTAAAAGAACTATAAATCAATTTTACTCATGAGATTATTAACCTATGTACTTGCATTCAGTTTTTCATTTCTTTTTGTAAATGGTCAAGAGAAAAAAAATAAAGGAAGATTTTTTGGTGGCTTTGAAACCAATGCACAACGGTATTTAAAATTTGAAAATAATGAAAATTCTCCTGAATATTTTCGTTCAAATAATTATCTACAAGTAAATTATGAAATAAAAAAGTGGACTTTTGGAATCCAAGTAGAAAGTTATGAGAAACAGGCATTATTAAATTATAATCCTGGTTTTGACGGCACCAATGTGGCAACCTACTTTGCGAAATATAAAGCGAAAAAATTTGAAGCTACGGCTGGATATTTTTATGAACAATATGGCTCAGGCATGATCTTACGTGCATGGGAAGATAGATCGCTAGGAATCAACACAGCATTACGAGGAGGAAAGATATTTTATAAACCTACAAAAGATATTAAGTTTAAAGCTTTTTACGGACAACAAAGAACTGGATTTAAGGTTTCTGAGGGTCAATTGTATGGTTTTGATATTGAAGCCAATTTATCGGATTGGTTTTCTTTTCAAGAATCTGATTTAGAAATTGGTTTTTCAAATGTCAATCGCTACGAGAAAATTGACGAAGCGCTTATTGCTAATCCAAGTTTTAGTCCAACAACAAATGCATTCTCTTTTAGAACTTCTTTTACTCAAGGAATTTTTTATTCCGCATTAGAGGCAAATTACAAATCAAAAGATGCTACAATGAATCGAATTACAAACGCTATTTCAAATGATTTTATTAATGATGGTAATGCCATTCAATTGAATTTAGGTGTTGCAAAAGATGGATTAGGAATAGATGTTACTTTAAGAAGAACAGAAAACATGTTGTTTACTTCTGAACGCATTCCTAAAGCTATTGGTTTGAATCAATCGTCTTTAGATTATTTCGATAAAGTAATTAATTTTACTCCCGCTTTGACCAAACAACACCATTCAAATTTAGCAAACATCTATGTGTATCAAGCGCAAGCAGGGGTTGAGTTTAAGTCTAATGAAATTATGAAATCTGGAGAAACTGGTGGTCAAATTGATGTGGTATATGAATTTGCAAAAGACACAAAATTTGGAGGTAAATATGGAACGAAAGTAGCCCTAAACTATGCGAGTTGGTATAATTTGCCTGGAACCTATCGGGCAGTTCCTGCAAAATATGAAACTAATTTCTTTGGTGTGGGTGAAAAATATTTTTCAGATCTTAATCTTGAAGTAAAAAAGCAGTTTTCAGAAAATACTCGTGCATCTTTTCTTTATGTGAATCAATATTACAACAAGCCATGGGTAGAAGATGCCTCTCAAGATGTAAACACGCATATATTTTACAGTGAATTAATTTATAATTTCACAAAATCAAGATCAATCCGAATTGACGCAGAACACATGTGGGCTGATGCCGATTTTAAAAATTGGATAGGTGGTTCTTTGGAATATAATTTCAATGAAAAATTTTCTCTTTACACTTTGGATTTAGTTAATTATGGCAATACGAAAGATAGTGAAGAAAAGAAAAAGCATTATTTAACAGTAGGAGGAGCATACAGAAAAGGAGCAACTAGAATTGCGCTTGGTTATGGAAGACAAAGAGGTGGTTTGGTTTGTGTTGGTGGTGTCTGTAGGTTTGTTCCTGAAAGTACAGGAATTTCTTTATCTTTTAATACTGCATTTTAAATGTAAAAAAAGCTCAAATGTTTGAGCTTTTTTACTATTTCTGTCTGAAATAAATATCAATTGGAACACCACTAAAATTGTATTGTTCTCTCAATTTATTTTCTATAAAACGTTTATATGGGTCTTTTACATATTGCGGCATGTTGGCAAAAAACACAAACTGAGGCGTTGGAGTTGGCAACTGCATACAATATTTAATTTTAACATATTTTCCTTTCAAAGCGGGTGGTGGCGTTGCTTCAATAATAGGCAACATCAAGTCATTGAATTTTGAAGTCGAAATGCGTTGTTTTCTGTTTTCAAACACTTCAACAGCAGTTTCTAATGCTTTAAGTAAACGTTGCTTGGTTAATGCCGATATAAAAAGAATGGGCACATCAGTAAATGGCTGTAATTCTTCACGTATTTTTCGTTCGTAATCTCTTGTCGACATGGTGTCTTTTTCAACCAAATCCCATTTATTTACTAAGATAACAACTCCTTTTCGGTTTTTTTCGGCCAACCAAAAAATACTTTGGTCTTGTCCTTCAAATCCGCGAGTCGCATCAATAACTAATAAACAGACGTCACTGTGCTCAATAGCTCTCACCGAACGCATTACCGAATAAAACTCTAAATCTTCTTTTACTTTTGCCTTACGTCTAATTCCGGCAGTATCCACCAAGTTGAATTCAAATCCAAAACGGTTATATTTCGTGTCAATTGCGTCACGAGTTGTTCCAGCAATGTCGGTAACTACAAATCTATCTTCGCCAATTAATGCGTTAATAAATGATGATTTTCCTGCGTTTGGTCTTCCTACAACACAAAAACGAGGTAAAGGCTCAACTTCTTCAGAAACTTCGGGCATTTCAGGCAATACTTCGACTAATTTGTCTAAAAGTTCACCCGTTCCGCTGCCACTCATTCCCGAAATGGTGTAATATTCTCCTAATCCTAAATTGTAAAACTCTACGGCGTCTTTTTCACGCATGGCGTTATCTACTTTGTTAATGACTAACAAAACAGGTTTTTTAACCTTGCGGAGTAATTTTGCTACTTCATCATCCATTGGCGTAATGCCTTCTTCTACATCGACTATAAAAATGATTGCATCAGCCTCATCAATTGCTAATTCTACTTGGCGACGAATTTCAGCTTCAAAAATATCATCAGAACCTTTTATATAACCTCCCGTATCAATTACAGAAAATTCTTTTCCGTTCCATTCACTTTTTCCATAATTTCTATCACGTGTAACACCGCTTACCGAGTCAACAATAGCTTCTCTTCGCTGAATTAAACGATTAAAAAATGTGGATTTTCCTACATTGGGTCTTCCTACAATGGCAACAATATTATTCATAATCTTATTTTGAATGTGCAAAAGTACGATTTTTTGGAGCTTTTTTCAGCTATTCGTCTCAATCTTTTTGTTTTAGCTCAAACAAAAAGGATTTTCACTGCAAATAAAATTCATCGAACTCATATAAAAAAGTAAAAATTGTGAGATAATCTGGGCTAATATAAAATAAGCCCCACAAACGCATAAGTTGGAAGATTTAATGAATCGGGTGTTGGAATAAAAAAACCTGATGAAAATTCATCAGGCCTTTTATATCTTTATTCTTTACTCTTTTTACTTTTTACTTATTTTTGGTTATACCCAAAACGTTTTAATTGATAAGCACTGCTTCTCCAATCTTTATTTACTTTTACGTAAGTTGCCAAGTGTATTTGTTTTCCAAAGAATTTTTCTAAATCTTCTCTGGCTTGAATGCCCACACGTTTTAAAGCAGCACCTTTATGGCCAATAATGATTCCTTTTTGTGTTTCGCGTTCTACCATAATTACGGCACGAATTCTAATGATGTTGTCGTCTTCAATAAATTCTTCCGTTTCAATTTCTACTGCATACGGAATTTCTTTGTCGTAATTCAACAAGATTTTTTCACGAATGGTTTCGTTTACAAAGAAACGTTCTGGTTTATCGGTCAAAGCATCTTTAGGATAAAACGCTGGAGAAACAGGTAGTAATTCGATAATGCGATCAAAAACGGTTTGCACATTAAAATTTTCTAATGCCGAAATTGGGAAAAGTTCCGCATTGGGTACTTTCTCTTTCCAAGCCTGCACTTGTTCTTCTAATTGTTCTTGGTTGGATTTATCAATTTTATTCAATAACAATAAAACGGGAATCTTAGAATGAATAATTTTGTTAAAAAAGGCTTCGTCTTTTAGTTCTTTTTCGCCAATTTCCACCATGTACACTAAAATATCAGCATCTTCAAAAGCCGATTTTACAAAATCCATCATCGAATTTTGTAATTCGTAAGCAGGTTTTATAATTCCAGGTGTATCTGAAAATAATACTTGAAAATCATCGCCATTTACAATTCCAAGAATTCGGTGACGTGTTGTTTGTGCTTTCGAAGTAATAATAGAAAGGCGCTCGCCAACAAACGCATTCATAAGCGTTGATT
This sequence comes from Flavobacterium psychrophilum, assembly GCA_945905915.1. GTDB lineage: Bacteria > Bacteroidota > Bacteroidia > Flavobacteriales > Flavobacteriaceae > Flavobacterium > Flavobacterium psychrophilum_S. The sequence continues at coordinate 2,753 of CAMDQL010000066.1, read as the reverse complement.
TTCCTACATTAGGGTTGCCAATGATGTTGACATAGCCTGCTTTGTGTTCCATTTTACTATTTTTAATACTGCAAAGGTAGGTATATCAGTCGAATAGAAGAAATAAATATTTTTTTAAAATTTACTTGCTTTTAAACATATTCGTTGTATATTTGCACTCATATATCGCGGGATAGAGCAGTAGGCAGCTCGTCGGGCTCATAACCCGAAGGTCACAGGTTCGAGTCCTGTTCCCGCTACTAAAGAGGACCCACCCCATTTTTGAGGATGGGTTTTTTGTTTTTCAGAATCATAACTACCTGAAATACATTTAGTTAACTAGAATAAAGCATTGGTTTTTGATGTTCGATATTTTCTATTTTGGATCGAATAATGAAACCCTTCTGGAAACACCAAATATTGGAACTTTCTTTTTTTGTTATAATCCAAAGAGTCATAGAATTTACTGGGGTTTTTGACGATTTTTAGAAAATATTTCGTAGCGTTTTCATTGTTCGATATTTTTGTTGATAAAAAATCAACTTCTTCATCAAAAAAAATATAATTTGTTAGTCCTTTCTCTTTTGCAAATAAATGATATGCATTAATTAAATTTTTGCTTTTTTTGGCCATCAATAAAAATTTCTAACTGATGAAATGGATTTATATCTAATTCAAAATATGTCACTCCATTTAAATCTTCTTATGTCTGGTGTTTATCCAATTTTAATTTAAAATAAAAATAAGGGTCAAGAAGGGCTTCATTTAAATCCATACCAATTCTATTGGCTATTGATAAAAAGTAATCAAGTATTTAAGTAATTTTTAATAATTAATTTGAGATTTTATGTTTTAATAAATTAGACGCGATGTATTAATAATAGCTTTATGATTTAACTTTCAATTGAAACAAATTAACGTTATGAATGACACTTTTTCACCAAGACTAATATGAGGTTTTCAGCTAGTTTTACAAATTAAATTCTAAAACAAATATTTATGAAAAATAAATTACTTTCTCAAAATATAGTACCGCATCTTTTTTACAGCTTGTCTTTAATTCTGATCTGCACCAACATAAGTTGGGGGCAGCAAGTTATCGGCTCCTATCCAGTCATGGATGGAGGATTTGAAGGGCAGACAGTCGGGACTCTTCCGATTACCGCTGTCGCTCCTTTGGTAAATACTACTTGGGCTTATGGAACTTCTGGAACTGCGGCTATTAGCAATTCGGGTTCAGGGATTTCAGGACCTAGAACGGGTAGTAAATATGCTGTTGTATCTGTTAATACTACAACAGTAGGTAGGCAGCTTATATCTCCTTCGGCTACAGCTACGATTACATCAGGTTCTTATGTTGTTCAGTATTATACAAGAAATGCTACTGCTTCAATGAATAGTATACCCGTGGGTATAGGAACAGTAGGTAATAATTATGCGGGTGATGGAAAAAATACTACTACTACTTGGAATAAAGTTGCCCAAGTGGTTGCCTCATCAGCAACAGATTTAACATCTTCTGTTGTTGCTTTTCGTACAAAGCTTTCAGCTTCACAAACTATTGGAGGTTTTGACGTAGATGATGTTGTGATTTATGCTGGTTCAGTAGTGGATGGTACCGCACCTCTTGCAGCTAGCGGTGGTGCAGTAAGCGGTACTACTATAAGTTGGACAGCATCCTCAGATGTTGATGGCGGTGGATATATGGTCGTTCGTTATTCGACAATTCCGCAACCTGATAATGATCCGAATGCTAACGGTATTTATGCCGTAGGGAATACCATAATCAGTGGAGCTGTTCCCTTAACCGGAACGGTGGTATATTTAGGAACTGGTACTTCTTTTACTGATGCTGGGTCTGGTGGTTCTACTGATTATTATAAAATATATACGGTGGATAAAGCGTTCAATTATGCTACTGAAATTACTGCAACTGCAGTGGTTTCTTCTACACCTACTATCACTTCGTCAATAGAAACCTTGACCGGATTCAATTATACAGGAGCGGGACCATCTCCTTCGCAATCGTTTTTGGTTTCAGGTTCTAATTTAACGAATAACTTAGTGGTAAGTACTGCATCAACCGATTTTGAGTTGTCAACAGATGCTGCTTTTAGTAGTCCTGCTGGAGCTGCTACTATCAATTTGTCAGGAGCCACAGTTGCTTCTACAACCATTTATGTTCGATTAAAGTCAGGTTTGACAGGTGGTGCCAAAAGTGGTACTATTGCAATAATTTCATCAGGAGCTAATACTTTACCTTCTATTGCTCTTTCAGGTAGCGTACAAGCCGTTTATTATTATGATGGTTCAGGTTTGGTATCATCAAATACAAGTTGGGGTGCAAATTCAAACGGAACGGGTGCAAATCCAACCGCCGTGACTGATCCTTATACTAATTTTGTTATCGCTAATGGTAATGCAACTACTAATGCCCCTTGGACATTAGGTTCAAATTCTAAAGTAATTGTAGGAAACGTTTCCCCAGTTACCTTGACCGTTGCCGATACGTTCCCGATAACAGGAACAATCGATGCAGCTGCAAATGGTTCTGTGGTTTGGCAACACGTATTGGCTTCGCCAACTTTTGGTACATCATTAGACAATAATTCTGAGGTGCATTTCGCACCAGCAGTTGCGGCTAGTTATTCTTTTGGTGCAACTACCGCTTATGGTAAATTGTTTATCGATGGCGCAGGGGAGGTTTCAGTTTCCAATACAGCAAGTACACCTACTGTTAAAACAGCACTTACGGTAGCATCAGGGTCTACATT
>CAMDQL010000065.1 GCA_945905915.1 Flavobacterium psychrophilum | reverse complement strand
TGTTTTGCACGGGCGGAGGGATTCGAACCCCCATCAATGGTTTTGGAGACCACTATACTAGCCCTTGTACTACGCCCGTTTGTTAAAAAAACCAGCAGCGAGCTGCTGGTTTTATTTAATTATTTGACTAGTATAATTAGTCTAAAATTTCAGTAACCTGACCAGCACCTACTGTTCTACCACCTTCACGGATAGCAAAACGTAAACCTACTGATAAAGCGATAGGGCTTAATAATTGAACATCAATTGTTAAGTTATCACCAGGCATAACCATCTCTACACCTGCTGGTAAAGAAATAGTTCCTGTAACGTCAGTTGTACGTACATAAAACTGAGGACGGTAGTTATTGTGGAATGGAGTGTGGCGTCCACCTTCTTCTTTTTTCAAGATATACACCTCAGCTTTGAAATGAGCGTGTGGTTTAACAGATCCTGGCTTAACAATTACCATTCCTCTTTTAATATCTTCTTTTGCGATACCTCTTAATAAGATACCTACGTTATCACCAGCTTCACCTCTATCAAGGATTTTACGGAACATTTCAACTCCTGTAATAGTAGAATTCAATTTATCAGCTCCCATTCCGATGATTTCAACTGTATCACCTGTATTAGCAACTCCTGTTTCGATAAGACCTGTAGCTACAGTTCCACGACCAGTAATTGTAAATACGTCTTCAACTGGCATTAAGAATGGTTTCTCAACGTCACGAACTGGTAATTCAATCCAACTATCAACTGCTTCCATTAATTCCATAATAGTAGCAACCCATTTTGGATCTCCGTTTAATCCACCTAAAGCAGAACCTTGGATAACTGGACCATTATCACCATCATATTGATAGAAAGATAATAAATCTCTAATTTCCATTTCTACTAATTCTAATAATTCTGCATCATCAACCATATCCACTTTATTCATGAATACAACCATTCTAGGCACACCTACTTGGCGACCTAAAAGGATGTGCTCTCTCGTTTGTGGCATAGGACCATCTGTAGCAGCAACTACTAAGATAGCACCGTCCATTTGAGCAGCACCTGTTACCATGTTTTTCACGTAATCCGCGTGACCTGGACAGTCAACGTGTGCATAGTGACGATTTTGTGTAGAGTACTCTACGTGAGACGTATTAATAGTAATACCTCTTTCTTTTTCTTCTGGAGCATTATCAATTTGATCAAATGATTTTGCTTCTGAAAGACCAGCATCTGCTAATACTTTAGTAATTGCAGCTGTCAAGGTAGTTTTACCGTGGTCAACGTGTCCGATAGTACCAATATTCAAATGGGGCTTCGAACGATCAAAGGTTTCTTTTGCCATGATTTAATAATTTAATCTTAGTTATATATTAGTGTTCAAAAAATAAACTTATTTAAGAGCCAATGACGGGAATTGAACCCGTGACCTCTTCCTTACCAAGGAAGCACTCTACCCCTGAGCTACACCGGCTTTTGTGTATTCAGAAGCTAGCAATCAGCATTCAGAATTCTAAATCCTCACTTCTAATTTCAAAATCTCGTGGGGAGAGCAGGATTCGAACCTGCGAAGACGTAGTCAGCGGATTTACAGTCCGCCCTCGTTGGCCGCTTGAGTATCTCCCCAAACCTTTTACATTTAGTTACTTACAATTGAGCCGATAGAGGGACTCGAACCCACGACCTGCTGATTACAAATCAGCTGCTCTAGCCAGCTGAGCTACATCGGCAACTTGAATATAAAAAGTCCGCTATTTCTAACGGACTGCAAATGTATAGAATTTATTTTTGAATCAAAACATTTTTTATCTTTTTTTTTAGAATATCAAATTGTACGCAATTTTTCTTTTCTTTTTACCAAAACTCGCTCTAATGAATCTACCGCCAAATCTATTCCTTCTTCAAAAGATTTTGTTATTTTTTTTACTACAAAATCATCTCCTGGAACATTAATTTTTATCTCTACAATTTTATTTTCTTTATCACTTGTATTTTCAACTTTCAAAAAAACATCAGCGGAAACAATTTTATCATAATACTTTTCTAATTTATCTACCTTCTCTTGAACAAAATCAACTAATTTTTTGTCCACATTAAAATTTACTGCATGCAAATTAACTTTCATAACTTTTAGATTATATAGATTATACATTTTGAGCTATTACTTGTTTCTAGGATGCGCTTCTTGATATACTTTTTTTAAGGCCGCCAAACTGCTGTGGGTGTATATTTGAGTAGAAGACAAACTAGCATGACCTAATAACTCTTTAACTGAATTTAAATCGGCTCCATTATTCAACAAATGAGTTGCAAAGGAATGCCTAAGAACGTGAGGGCTTTTTTTTGTCTTTTGTGACACACTACTAAAGTACTCATTTATTAATCGATACACAAATGATTCACTTACTTTATTTCCGTTTTTTGACAAAATTAACATCTCATTATTCTTAATCACCTCTAAATGATTTCGTTGTAGTTTATACGATTCAATTAATTTAACAGTACAGTCTAAAAGCGGAATAATGCGTTCTTTATTTCTTTTACCAATAACTTTGATTGTTTTCTGATATAAATCAACATTTTCAGAAGAAAGGTTAATCATTTCTGCACGACGAATTCCTGTGGTGTAAAATAATTCAATAATTAATTGATTGCGAATTCCTTCAAAATCATTTGAATAAGTATTAAATTCGAACACATCTTGCAATTCTTTTTCCGAAAAAGGGATTTGAATTTTCTTAGCCGTTTTTAATGACTTGTGCTTTAATAATGGGTTAACCGATATTTGTTTAATTTTTAAAAGAAACTTATAGTATGATTTTAAAGAAGATATTTTTCTATTAACAGAGGTATTTGAAATGTTATTTTCTATCAATACAACAATCCAACTCCTTATTTGAGGATAAATTACATTTTCAACCTCAGTAGCTTCATGATTAGTATTCAAATATCCTTGAAAAGACAAAATATCTGAAACGTAGGCTTGCACCGTCAATAGAGAATAATTTTTCTCTTTAACTAAATATTCTTGATATGCTTGTATAGTAGATATCATAAAAAAACCGCTAAAAACAAAGTTACACTTTATTATTTAGCGGTTTACTATTTCATTCAGAAAAATACTAACTCTCTAATGAGTCTCTCAATCCTTGAATATATGCTGCTTTTTGTATCTTAGCTCTGTTTGAAACAGAAGGCTTAATGAAAGCTTGACGTGCACGTAACTGACGAACAGTTCCTGTTTTATCAAATTTTCTTTTATAGCGCTTTAATGCTCTATCGATATTTTCTCCGTCTTTAATTGGTATAATTAACATAATATGGACACCTCCTCTCGTTAAGGGTGCAAATGTAGAAAATAATTATGAATTAAAAATTAAAAAATTAAAAAAAATTATTTTACTGCTGGTTTATAATTTTGTTTGTCGATGATCATTTTGGATAAAATTTCTCTCAAAATTTCAGATGTTCCTCCGCCAATAGGCCCTAAACGACTATCTCTCAATAAACGAGCTAGTGGGTACTCTTCCATATAACCGTAACCACCAAGCATTTGCATACAACTATAAATGGCGTCATCTGCCACTTTGGTTGATTTTAATTTAGCCATGGTTGCCTCCTTTACAACGTATTCTCCTTTATCTAATCGGGCTATTGCAGCATAATTAAATATTTTACAGTGCTCAACTTCTGTTGCGTGCTCCACCATTGTATGACGTAGCGCTTGAAATTTATTAATAGTTGTGCCAAATGCCTCGCGTTGCGACATATATTCTATTGTGTAATCGATAGCATATTCCGCTCTTGCATGGGCATTAATAGCCATAATTAATCGTTCAAAAGCAAAATGTTGCATGATGTAAGGAAATCCATTATCAGCTTCTCCCATTAAATTCTCGGCAGGTATTTCTACATTATCAAAAGCTATTTCAGCAGTATCAGAAGCCCTCCATCCTAATTTGTCTAATTTTGTTGCAGAAATACCTTTTAAGTTTGTATCTACTAAAAAAATACTAATTCCTTTATTACCTAGTTCTGGTTTTGTTTTAGCGGCAACTACATAATAATCGGCGTAAACACCATTTGTAATGAACGTTTTAGATCCATTAATGATATATTTATCACCCGCTTTTGTTGCAGTTGTTCGCATACCCGCTACATCGCTTCCTCCAAAAGGTTCCGTAACACACAACGCTCCTATTTTATCTCCTGTAATACTAGGTACTAAATACTCTTGTTTTATTCGTTCATCTCCTTCTGCATTTAAATGTGTCATGGCTAAGTAAGCATGCGCCCACATTGCAGCAGCAAATCCAGAAGATTTAATTTTTTGAAGTTCTTCTAAAAAAATAACGGTATAAAACAAATCCAATTGCATTCCACCATACACCTCTGGATAATTAATTCCAAAGAAACCCATCTCCCCAAATTTTTTCCAGATAAAGCGTTCAATAGTACCCGTTTTCTCCCATTTTTCAATATGAGGAACTACTTCTTTATGTAAGAAATCACGGAAACTGGCTCTAAATAACTGATGTTCTTCGGTGAAATATATTGAATGCATAGGTAAAATAATACGTTAATTTTTATTTTTAGAATTCCAAATATAAGGCTATTATTTTTATTTTTTCGTTAGGCATTCCTTTAATTTTTGTTAAATCTGAAATTTCCTTTATTCCATTATTCATGGAACGGTAAATAACAATTTCTTTAGCTAAAGCGTAATTAAAATAGGGAAATTTTGCCAATTCTTTGATCGATAATTCATTAATGGCAACTTTAATAATAGAAGAAGTGTTTTTTACAAAAAATCGTTTTTGCAAATCTTCAATTGCTTCAGGATTAATTCCCCAAATGAATTGAAATTGCTCCATGCTAACAAATCCTCCAAACTTATCTTTTTCAATTAGAATTTTTTCGGCCAACTTTTCTCCTATTCCATATACAGCAATTAAATCTTCTTTAGTGGCGGCATTAATGTCTTTTTGAATAATTGCAACTTTTTCTTTTGAAGGATACATTTGAAACTTCTTGTATGAAGTTGCTGATTTATTGGTTACCCAATCTGGAAATTTAAAATAGGGCGAAATTTTCTGTAATAAATCTGAGGACACTTTTGTAACTTTTTGAAACTCTACTGCAGAATTAACATATTTATTTTGAGCTCTAAATTGATGCAATCGATCAATTTCTTGAACTGACATACCTAATTTATATCCTTTATAATCGGTTATAAAATTTGGATTAAAAGGATAAATTGTATCTTTTTTAAAAGACCTATTTTGTTTTAAACTATCAATTTCATTTTGAGCAAGAAGCCATGAAGTATCTTCTGATGTTGCAGGTATTTGATTTGAAATAAAATAATAAAACAATTGAACTAATACCATTAGTATTAACAAAAGGACAATTCCACTTCGATGAGATTTAGAAAAGATAAAATAAGACTTAAGTTTATGCATAGTTATAAATCAAAAACAGAACTTCGTTTTGCTCTTATCATGTCCTTAAGTTTTAAAAGAAAAGCCAGTGTTAAATAAAAACCAAATCCTAATCCAACAGTAATAAATGATATGTAGATGAAAAACAAACGAACATTTGTAGCTCTCATTCCTAGTTTATCTGCAAGCCTAGAAGCTACAAAAAAACCATGTTTCTCAAAAAAATGTAAAATGTTTTGAATCATTCCTTCTTATTTTAACCAAAATTACAATTAATTTTTCATTATTTGAATTCCTACGGCACATTGCAAGCATTTTTTAGCATCGCAATATTCTTTTTTTAATTGCAATAAAGCTTGCGATTCAAAAGCAGATTTTGAAACCAGACTAATATCTTTAAACTTATCAATTATTGCATTTTTTTCGGAAGGAATAGCTTCAACAATTGACAAAAGCGCTTCTTCATTTGCTTGATTCCTACTCTTTCCGTAGGTAAATTTAAGCGGTATTATGGTGTTTAGCAACAATAAGTCTATAAAAGAAGTAGTGATTTTTTTTCGCTTTTTCGGACTGACTTTATCAAAATTATAATGAGTTTCCCAATAATCGCTAACAACCACATTAAATAAGTCGTAAATTTCTGAAGTGTGATTTGTTTGCATCAATTTTGAAAATAAATTATGCTCTTTATGATATAAAGCGGCTAATTGCGCTAATCGAATCGTTGGGAAATTATCTGGGCGATGTTTAAAAAATGAAACTTCGGTAAAAACGCTTTTTTTTAAACCATACTTATGTAGCAAGTAATCATATTCTTTCGTTAAATTTTTAGCATATTGATCTTGAAAATCATAAGAAAGCATATTAGCTTGACCAAAAAACAATGCTTCTAACTTTTCTAGTGAAAAAGCTTCTTTTCGAATTACTGAAAAAGGAATTCCTTTTGCCATATCCAAAAAAGCCAATCCATTTGTATTCAATCCAAAATTTTTGGCGAGCATACAAAACAAAACTGCTTCCCAGTCGTTGTTTGAACTTGCTAATAATTGCTCTATTTCGGTAGATTTACGTTCTAACCGTTCAAAATAAAGTCGGGTTAACCAATGATCAAAAACAAAAGCAGGTGTTGTAGCTATTTGATTTTCACAATAAATCCATGATTTTTGAGCAATCAGCGATTGATATTTATGCACGGTTGCTACCGAAACGTATTTTTTTAATTCAACTGTGGGAATTTCAGTATTATTTTCTCTAAAAACAGGCGTATCATGTTCCCAAACTACATGTAAAATAACCGAATCATAAGCAGTGTCTTTTTCATGCTGATGCAAATACCAATCTGAGGATTTAAGGTGAATTTCGATATTTCCGGCCCATTTTTGATTGCCGATAATGAGTTGGGCGTTAAAAAAGTCGGGGCCCGACAACTGTAAATATTGTCCTGAATTGAGAATCTGAATCGATTCGCCAGTAGTGGTTTGTAGTTCTGTAACAGCAAATTTCTTATGCTGCCACACGTGGTGCAAAAAGTCTTCTTTCATTCTGTATGGCGTATATAATTGAAAAACAAATTTAAAAAAATCTATTGAACAATGCTACTCCTAAGAAAAAAACTTTTTGCACCTGTAAAAGGGCTTAAAACTTTATACTATTTTATAGAACCTATGATATCATATTTTGTAATAATATGATGTTTCCCATTTCCTAAGTCTACCAAAACAGCTTGATTATCTTTTGTGATTAGTTTTGAAACCTCTTCTACTGGAGTGCCTGCTTTTACAATTGGGAATGGTTTACCCATTACATCTTTTATAGGGCGCTCGGCAGTATTTTTATCGGTAATAAAACTCTGAAACAAATCGGACTCATCAACAGAACCTACAAATCCGTTCACGTCAATTACTGGAATTTGAGAGATTTTATATTTTCGCATGCGTTCAATAGCATGTGAAACTAATTCTTCTGTTCTAACTACCACAAGAGGCTTATCAATATGCTCTTTGATTAAATCTTCAGCTTTTGTAATTTCTTCTTCTAGGAAACCGCGCTCACGCATCCAATCATCGTTAAATATTTTTCCTACATAACGACTTCCTGAATCGTGAAATAAAACAACGACTACATCTTCTGGTTTAAAATGCTCTTTTAATTGTAACAATCCTTTTACAGCTGCTCCTGCTGAATTTCCAACAAATATTCCTTCTTCTAAAGCTATTTTTCGGGTATAAACTGCTGCATCTTTATCGGTTACCTTTGTAAAGCCATCAATTAAAGAGAAGTCCACATTCTTTGGTAAAATATCTTCGCCAATTCCTTCAGTAATATAAGAATAGATTTCGTTCTCGTCAAAAATACCTGTTTCATGATATTTTTTAAATACAGAGCCATACGTATCAATTCCCCAAATTTTGATGTTTGGATTTTTTTCTTTTAAAAATTTTGCTACCCCAGAAATCGTTCCACCTGTTCCAACTCCGACAACAAAGTGCGTAACTTTACCTTCAGTTTGTTTCCAAATTTCAGGACCGGTTTGTTCATAATGCGCAATTGCATTACTGGGATTGTCGTATTGATTAACATACCATGAATTTGGAATTTCTGTGCCTAATCGTTTTGAAACTGAATAATAAGAACGTGGATCAGTAGGTTCAACATCGGTAGGACACACAATTACCTTTGCTCCTACTGCGCGCAGAATGTCCATTTTTTCTTTTGACTGTTTGTCTGTGATTACAAAAATACATTTGTACCCTTTAACAATAGCGGCTAAGGCTAAACCCATTCCTGTATTACCTGAAGTTCCTTCAATGATTGTTCCACCTGGCTGTAAACGACCGTCTGCTTCGGCATCTTCAATCATTTTAACTGCCATACGGTCTTTTACAGAATTTCCTGGGTTAAAAGTTTCAACTTTTGCTAATACTAATGCATTGACTTCTGCTGTAACCTTGTTTAGTTGTACCAAAGGCGTATTACCAATGGTTTCTAATATATTTTTAGCGTAATTCATTTTACTTGATTTTCAGATATTCTGATGTTTGATATTTGTTGCAAAGATAGGATGAAAAATACGAATACAAAAATGATTGTCAGTTCCTATTTAACCCTGATGGAAATGGCAGCTTTTTTGTTTTAATAAACAAAAAACTAAAGTGGACAGCAGGAACATGGACTACAAAAGTGCCAAAGCCATTCGTTTCTATTTAAAGAAATTCCACACTAAACCAAAACGAATCATAAAATCGCGATACGGGTAATTTGGTGCCGAATAAAAATTGAAACCGGTCAGTGCCGAATTAAAATGTTCTGCTTTTAAAAATAAACGTGTTTGACGAATGCGGGCATTTACAAAAAAATCGAGCATAGGGAAATTGCCAATTTTAGTTTCGTTTTGCACGTAAAATTCACCCAACAATGGATTATAGTCGTTTGCGTAATATTTTGTAAAATAATTAAGCGTAACACCTGTTTGCAACAACATGGCCTTTTTAAAAACATGTCCGGTATAATAAAGGGTATTTCGAGTTGTCAATTGGGGAACATTAACAATTGCAATAATTTGATCCACATTTTGATACAAAAGAGTATTGTCTAAAGCTAATTTCCAAAATTTTATTTCTTTACTCGCTTTTACCGAAAGATAATTGACGGTTTTATCATATTGAACAGGCGAAACAAGCAGTGAAGTGATATCATTAGTAGTGTTATCAAAATACAAATAATCGTTAAGTACTTTATATTGCGCAGTTAGATTGATCCATTTTGAAAAAGCTGTTAACGTAAACTGATTTACTTTTTCGGATTTAAAATTATTGTACCAATTATAATGGGAATAATCACTTTGATACAGCGTATAATTTAAATTAGGTAAACTATTTTGCTTTAGATAATTGAACTCAAATTGTAATGCATCACTAAATTTATAGGATGCATTAGCTTCAATATTGGAAATAGTTTGATTAGAAATAGCTTGAGAAACAAGCAATTTAGCAGTGATGTTTTTTGCAAAATAAGTATAATTTCCACCTATTGTATTAATTCTATCGGATATTGAATTAGGAACAGTAAGGTTACCCGAACTGTCATAAACTACGCTGTCATAATAATAATTGTAGTTATGATCCTCTATAAAAAAAGCTACATCACCGT
>CAMDQL010000064.1 GCA_945905915.1 Flavobacterium psychrophilum | reverse complement strand
TGTTGTTCGCCTGTTTTATCATACAAAACGGTATTTTTTTGCACCAATTGCATTACTTTTTCATTTGTAATTTCAATAGAATCGTTTTCTGATGCATTGATGACCAATTCAAAAATATTCAATAATTTTCGTCCATCGCCACCAGAAAGTCTTAATAAAGCTTCTGTTTCATTAAGTAGAATATCTTTATTTTGAAGTTGCACATCGGTCTTAATCGCACGATGTAACAATGCTTCCAAATCGTCTTTGGTAAAGGCATTCAATACATAAACCTGACATCTTGACAACAAAGCGGGAATGACTTCAAAACTCGGATTTTCAGTTGTTGCACCTATTAAGGTTATCCAACCTTTTTCTACCGCAGCCAACAATGAATCTTGTTGTGATTTTGAGAATCGATGAATCTCATCAATAAATAAAATCGGATTTTTGGCGGTGAATATACCATTGCTTTGTTTCGCTTTTTCAATCACCTCACGAATGTCCTTTACACCTGAATGTATAGCACTCAATTGGAAAAACGGTCGTTTACTTTCTTGTGCCATAATTTGTGCCAAGGTAGTTTTTCCGGTTCCTGGTGGTCCCCATAAAATTAAACTTGGAATTAATCCTTTGGCAATTTGTTGTGTTAACGAACCTTCAGGTCCAACTAAATGCAATTGGCTGATGTAATCCGATAATTGTTGTGGACGAATGCGTTCGGCTAATGGTTGATTCATGATGTAAAATTACATATTTTTTCTCTTTTTTGTCATTTCGACGAAGGAGAAATCACATCAAGTTTTGGATTATGAGATTTCTCCTTCGTCGAAATGACAAGATTGTGGTGACAAAATAGCATTAAAATAATTTTGGCTTTATCTTTGAATTCTAAAGAGTATGGAAAAACACCACGATAATCCTTTTCAGTTTACTAAAGCGGTCATTTTATTGCCGCTGTTGTTTGTATTGACTTTGTGGTTGGTTTTTTGGCACGAATTGCATTTTCATCATAGTTTGTCGCATTTTGGTGTTTATCCAAGGGAAGTTTTCGGTTTGAAAGGAATTCTTTTCAGCCCGTTTTTGCATGCTGATATCGAACATTTAGCCAATAATTCCATTGCATTATTGATATTGTTGCCTATTTTGAGGTATTTCTACAAAGAACAATCGTTTGTAGTTTTATTTTTAGGAATTCTCTTTTCAGGATTAGGAACTTGGTTGTTAGGAAGACCAAGTTATCACATTGGTGCCAGCGGATTAATCTATGCTTTGGTGAGTTTTATCTTCTTCAAAGGTATTTTTACCAAATATTACCGATTAGTAGCTTTATCATTCACCATCGTCATTTTATATGGCGGAAGCGTTTGGTATATGTTTCCCAATGTGAACAAAGGTATTTCGTGGGAAGGTCATTTAGCTGGATTTATTGTAGGATTAGCATTAGCCTTACTTTTAAAAACCCCTCAATTTGGTAAAACAATTTTTTATGAATGGCAAAAACCCGATTTCAATCCAGAACTCGATCCCTTTATGAAAAATTTTGACGAAAATGGAAATTTCACTTCACCACCAAAACCAGAAGAAGTAATAAAAGAATACTTCAATTCTTCTATGAAAGTGGTTTATGAGTTTTTGGGAGGGAAGAAATGAGCCAATTCGGCAATTAGCCAATTAAAATTTATCTATCCAAAAAGCTATTGGCACATTGGCATATTAAAGAATTGACTAATTAAGTCTCTGTCTTAAAGCTTCATACAAAAAAGCCCCACAAGCTACGGAAACATTTAACGATTCAATTGTGCCAAACATGGGTAATTTTGCTTTTTCATCCACAATTTTTAATACCGAAGGATTTACACCTCTGTCTTCGCTACCCATAATAATGGCAACGCCTTCGTTTAAGTTGATGTCGTAAATATGGTTTTCCGTTTTTTCAGTTGCCGCAACGGTTTTGATTCCGCTTCCTTGTAAATAGAAGATGGCATCTTTAATGTGATCTACTTTACAAATAGGCACATTAAAAACCGCTCCAGCCGAAGTTTTAACCGTATCTCCATTCACTGGAGCCGAACCTTGTTTTTGGATAATTATTCCGTCAACCCCCGTACATTCTGCAGTTCTAATAATGGCGCCAAAGTTACGCGCATCTGATAATTGGTCTAAAATTAGGAATAAAGGTTTTTTACCAGTTTCAATAACGCTTTCTACTAAAGTTTCTAATGAAACAAAAGAAATAGGGGCAATAGTTGCCACAGCGCCTTGGTGATTATTCGGAGTTAATCGGTTTAGTTTTTCAACAGGAACGTAGGAAAAATTGATGTTGTTTCTCTTCATTGTTTTCATCAAATCTTGCATCAAGTCGCCTTGTGCCTCTTTTTGAACGAATACTTTATCAATTTCCTTTTTAGCGTTAATCGCTTCAATAATTGCTCTAATCCCGAATATTTGGTTGTCTTTTTCCATGGCGCAAAGATAGTTAATTAAGAATTAAAAAAATTAAGAATTAATCGGAATATCCGAAAATCAAAAAATCTAAAAATTAGTTTTAAAGCTAATATGCACAATCGAATTAGAAAGTTTTATGGCTTGGTCGCTCGTACTTCCATTGGCATAAATTAGATTGAACAAGCCGTTTTTGGTAAATAATCCAAAACCAAAACCCAATCCTAACAGTTTGTCATCAATACCAGCGGTTTTGTCTTGAAAAAAACCATAATCGGTTATGGAATGAACGTATAAATTTGGTGCGACTAAATAACGATATTCGGCCATAATTCCACTAAATACATTCGCTTGTAAACTATTTTCATTAAAACCTCTTATCGAATTTATACCTCCAAAACGATACAATTCGTTAATGATATAAGAATCACTTTGTAAGTAGTAGGATTGATTTTTTATGAAAATACTATTTTTATGATTCAATTCGAAATAATGATTCAATTCGAGTTGACCAAAAAACTGATTTGATTTTGCACCAGAAATGGTTCTGTTTCCTAGTCCAACTTTAGCAAACACTTTTGTTCGTTCCGGAAAAATAAAATTATCAGTTGCATAATTTACGTGTTCAAAACTCGAAGTAAAGAAAGTATTCGTAAAATCGTTCAAACTAAACGAATTGGTATTTTGAATATCCACCGAATTTGTTTTTTGGTAACCCAAATACGCTTTGGTGTTGTACGAAAAATAGTAACCCAAATTTAAATCGGTAATTGTATTCTGAAAAGTAGAATCTTGTTTGAAAATTCGAAGATTTGCTTTAATTCCAATCGGACTTTTAAATAGATACGGAATTTCGGTTCCTAAATTAAATGACGTTTGTTGATTGCCATCATTTTTCCAATACAAATTAAATTTTTCGCCCGAATTCAAAATATTCTGCAATTGCAAATCTAAATAACCGTTAAATGTCAATTTGCTTTTATCATCGTTTGAAAATCCAATAAAGCCGTCAAATTTATTAGGTTTCGATTTTTCTAAATACACAAAAATCTTAGTAGAATCGGTTGTGAATAAAATCTCAGGATATTTCAGCTGATTTACAAATTGTAGTTTGCTAAATTCTTCATTAATCTGTTTTAAATTTTCTTGATTAAAAGTTGCTTTTTTGGCTTTTTTGGTAATAGCTTTTTTAATTCCATTCGGAAATTTATCATAACCAACAATTACTATATCAGTAATTTTTCGTTTCGAATTCAGTTTGAGATGTAAATCAGAAAGTAAATTATTTTCTTTTCTTCGTTGATTGACCAATTTCAAATTAGCTAATAAATACCCCTTTTTTTCTAACAATGCCATTTTGCTTTTCATGAAATTTTCAACTTCAGAGGTAATAATTATTAAACTATCATTTTCTTCTTGCAATAACGACTTTTCTTCGGCAGTAAGTTTACCTATATATATAGTATTGGTTTGTACTAAATTCCCTAAACGATATTGAAATACAAAACTACTGTCATTAATTTTTTTTTGTTCTAGTTGTAACCAATCAAAAAAACCAAGATTAGTTAATTTGGATTCAAAACGTTTTTGTTCTGTTAGAATTGAAGCAACGCTCGTATGTTTAAATTCATATGTAATACTGTCTATAGTTTTGCGCTCTTGTTCAGAAGCCCCTTCAATTTTTAAATAGAAGTTTTGCCCCAATGAAAATTGGATCGAAAAAAATACAATAAAACTAAAAAGTAATTTCATAGCAGTAAAGAAACGAAAAAAAGTAAAATAAATTTTATATCCATTTTGTCATTCTATCCCGGAAGCTTCGAGATGGTTCAGAATCAGGAGCGAATGGCTTGGGAATTTTTGGTTTCCATGTTCCCGCTGTCCGCACTACATGGTAGTTCGCTTCCATCGGGGCTAACTTGAATTTGTCTTTCTTTTTTGTAACTCAATACAAATCAAAACACTACAAAAATCAATGAGTATTGAAAATTAATATATTATGATTTGGAAAGTAAAAAATAATTCCTACATTTGCAACCCCGTAAAAAGCGGGAATTTTAAACAATAAAAATTTTTAGTATTTAATTATGCCAACAATTCAACAATTAGTAAGAACAGGGAGAACCCAAATAACTAAGAAGAGTAAATCGGCTGCTTTAGATTCTTGTCCTCAAAGAAGAGGTGTGTGTACTCGTGTTTACACAACAACTCCTAAGAAACCAAACTCAGCAATGAGAAAGGTAGCTAGGGTTCGTTTAACAAACGGTAACGAGGTAAATGCATACATTCCTGGAGAAGGTCACAATCTACAAGAGCACTCGATAGTATTAGTTAGAGGTGGAAGAGTAAAAGATTTACCAGGTGTACGTTACCACATTGTACGTGGAGCGTTAGACACTGCGGGTGTTGCAGGAAGAACACAACGTAGATCTAAGTATGGAGCTAAACGTCCAAAACCAGGACAAGCAGCTGCACCAACTGGAAAGAAGTAGTAATTTAAAATCTTTTAAAGAAAAGACATGAGAAAAAGAGCGGCCAAAAAAAGACCACTTTTACCAGATCCAAAATTTAACGATCAGTTAGTAACACGTTTTGTAAACAACTTAATGTGGGATGGTAAAAAATCAACAGCTTTCAAAGTATTCTACGATGCATTAGAAATTGTAGAAACTAAAAAGCAAGATGCAGAAAAATCTGCGTTAGAAACATGGAAAGACGCATTAACAAATGTTATGCCTCACGTAGAAGTTCGTTCACGTAGAGTGGGTGGAGCTACATTCCAAATTCCAATGCAAATTCGTCCAGATAGAAAAATTTCTTACGCTATCAAATGGATGATTCTTTATGCAAGAAGAAGAAACGAAAAATCAATGGCAGGAAAATTAGCTTCTGAAATTTTAGCTGCGGCTAAAGAAGAAGGTGCTGCTGTTAAGAAAAGAATGGATACTCACAAAATGGCAGATGCTAATAAAGCATTCTCTCATTTTAGATTTTAATTCGTATAGAAATGGCTAGAGATTTAAAATATACAAGAAATATTGGTATTGCAGCTCACATTGATGCGGGTAAAACTACCACTACGGAGCGTATCTTATTCTATACAGGAAAATCACACAAAATTGGTGAAGTACATGATGGTGCTGCAACAATGGACTGGATGGCACAAGAGCAAGAAAGAGGTATTACAATTACTTCTGCAGCTACAACTTGTGAATGGAATTTTCCAACAGAACAAGGAAAAGTATTACCAGAAACATTACCATACCACTTTAATATTATCGATACTCCGGGACACGTTGACTTTACAGTTGAGGTAAACCGTTCGTTACGTGTATTAGATGGTTTGGTATTTTTATTTAGTGCGGTTGACGGTGTTGAGCCACAATCTGAAACTAACTGGAGATTAGCTGATCAATATAGAGTTCCACGTATGGGATTCGTAAACAAAATGGACCGTCAAGGTTCTAACTTCTTAATGGTTTGTCAGCAAGTTAGAGATATGTTAAAATCTAACGCTGTTGCTATTACTTTACCAATTGGCGAAGAAAATGACTTTAAAGGAGTTGTTGATTTAGTAAAAAATCAAGCTATTATTTGGCATGACGAAACGCAAGGGGCCACTTTTGACATTGTGCCAATCCCAGAAGATATGTTAGCTGAAGTAAAAGAATATAGATCTATTCTTATAGAAGCTGTAGCAGATTATGATGATAATCTATTAGATAAGTACATGGAAGATGAAAACTCTATTACAGAGGAAGAAATCAACATTGCTTTAAGAGCTGCAACAATCGACATGGCTATCATTCCTATGATTGCTGGTTCTTCATTCAAAAATAAAGGAGTTCAGTTCATGTTAGATGCAGTATGTAAATACTTACCATCTCCAATGGATAAAGAAGGTATCGAAGGAATTCATCCTGATGATGCAGATTTATTAGAAGAAGATCAAAAGAAAATTTTACGTCGTCCAGATACAAAAGAGCCGTTTGCTGCTTTAGCATTTAAAATTGCTACTGACCCATATGTAGGTCGTTTAGCATTCTTCCGCGCGTATTCAGGTCGTTTAGATGCGGGTTCTTACATCTTGAACACACGTTCAGGAAACAAAGAGCGTATTTCTCGTATTTACCAAATGCACGCTAACAAACAAAATCCGATCGACTATATCGAAGCTGGAGATATTGGAGCTGCTGTAGGATTTAAGGATATCAAAACAGGAGATACTATGTGTGATGAAAAACACCCAATTATCCTTGAGTCAATGAAATTCCCTGATCCAGTAATTGGTATCGCAATTGAGCCAAAAACAAAAGCCGACGTAGATAAAATGGGTATGGCATTAGCTAAATTAGCTGAGGAAGATCCAACGTTTACAGTTAGAACTGATGAGGCTTCAGGTCAAACGATTATTTCAGGTATGGGTGAGTTGCACTTAGACATTCTTGTAGATCGTATGAAACGTGAGTTTAAAGTTGAGGTTAACCAAGGTGAGCCGCAAGTAGAATATAAAGAAGCATTCACAAAAGCAGCACAACACAGAGAGGTTTACAAAAAGCAATCGGGTGGTCGTGGTAAATTTGGTGATATTGTATTCACATTAGAACCAGCTGATGAAGTAGATGGTAAAATTCCTAATGGTTTACAGTTTATTAATGCAGTAAAAGGTGGTAACGTACCAAAAGAATATATTCCAGCTGTTGAAAAAGGTTTCAGAGAAGCTATGAAAACAGGTCCTTTAGCAGGATATGTAGTAGATAGTTTAAAAGTAACTTTATTAGACGGATCGTTCCACCCAGTGGATTCAGATGCACTTTCTTTCGAGTTAGCTGCTAAAATGGGATATAAAGAAGTAGGTCGTGCTGCTGGAGCAGTCATTCTTGAACCAATTATGAAAATCGAAGTTATTACTCCAGAAGAAAACATGGGTGATATCGTAGGTGACTTGAACCGTCGTAGAGGTCAAGTAAATGACATGGGTGACAGAAATGGTGCTAAAACTATCAAAGCTGATGTGCCTTTATCAGAAATGTTTGGATATGTTACCACATTAAGAACATTATCATCGGGTAGAGCAACTTCAACAATGGAGTTTTCACATTATGCAGAAACACCTTCTAATATTTCAGAAGCTGTAATTAAAAAAGCAAAAGGTAACGCTTAATTTTTAAGAAAATGAGTCAAAAAATCAGAATAAAATTAAAATCATACGATCATAATTTAGTAGATAAGTCTGCTGAGAAGATTGTAAAAACTGTAAAAAGTACAGGTGCTGTGGTGACGGGTCCAATTCCATTGCCTACACACAAAAAGATTTTTACTGTACTACGTTCTCCACACGTTAACAAAAAATCAAGAGAGCAATTCGAGTTAAATTCATACAAGAGATTGTTAGATATCTACAGTTCTTCTTCGAAAACGATCGATGCTTTAATGAAATTAGAATTACCAAGCGGAGTAGAAGTAGAGATCAAGGTTTAGTAATTTTAGATTGCAAAATCGCAACATATAGAAAAAACCGTTAATGTTGTTTTATAGCATTACGGTTTTTTTCTTATCAAAATTAGTTTGTAAAATCTTCATTTTTCAGAGAACTTTACCTTAGCTAATTATTTTTGCGATAATTAAAAAATAATTTATATATTTGCACCCTCAAAATAGGTAGTGTGCGAGTACTATTTATTGTATAAATAAGAGTTTAATTAATTAATTAGTTTTATATGTCTGGGTTAATCGGAAGAAAAATTGGCATGACTAGCATCTTTGACGAGAATGGAAAAAATGTTCCATGTACCGTTATTGAATGTGGTCCATGCGTTGTTACCCAAGTCAGAACCATTGAAGTAGACGGTTATTCTGCGATTCAATTAGGTTTCGATGACAAAGCTGAAAAACGTTCTATTAAGGCCGAGTTAGGTCACTTTAAGAAAGCGGGAACAGCTGCAAAGAAAAAAGTCGTTGAATTCAAAGGTTTTGATGAAGAGTACAAATTAGGCGATGTAATCGCCGTTGACTTATTTGCTGAAGGTGAATTTGTTGATGTGTTAGGAGTTTCTAAAGGAAAAGGATTCCAAGGAGTTGTTAAACGTCATGGTTTTGGCGGTGTTGGTCAAGCCACACATGGTCAACATAACCGTTTAAGAGCACCTGGTTCTGTAGGAGCTTCATCTTATCCATCTAGAGTATTCAAAGGAATGCGCATGGCTGGAAGAATGGGAGGAGATAATGTAACAGTTCAAAACCTTAGAGTTTTAAAAGTGGTTAGTGAGAAAAATCTTTTAGTAATAAAAGGTTGTATTCCTGGACACAAAAGCTCTTATGTAATCATTCAGAAGTAATGGAAGTAAAAGTTTTAGATATCAACGGAAAAGAAACTGGAAGAAAAGTTCAACTTTCTGATTCAGTTTTCGCAATTGAGCCTAATAAGCATGCTGTTTATCTTGATGTTAAGCAGTACTTAGCAAATCAAAGACAAGGAAACCATAAAGCTAAAGAAAGAGCTGAAGTTGCTGGAAGTACTCGTAAAATCAAAAAACAAAAAGGAACAGGAACGGCTCGTGCTGGTTCTGCTAAAAACCCTTTGTTTAAAGGTGGAGGTACTGTTTTTGGACCAAGACCAAGAAGTTACTCATTCAAATTAAACAAAAACTTAAAAAGATTAGCTCGTAAATCAGCTTTTTCTTTAAAAGTTAAAGAGTCTAATTTGGTAGTGGTGGAAGACTTTACATTTGAAACACCAAGCACTAAAAATTTCATTAATGTATTGAAATCTTTAGGGTTAGAGAATAAAAAATCTTTATTTGTGTTGGGCGATTCAAATAAAAATGTATATTTGTCGTCACGCAATTTAAAGGCGTCTAGCGTTATAACTACTTCAGAATTAAGCACTTATGCGATATTAAATGCAAAAATTTTAATTCTTTTAGAGGGTGCTGTAGATGGAATTGAAGCTAATTTAAGTAAATAATAAGATTATGAGCATCATAATTAAGCCTATTATAACTGAGAAAATAACTAAAGATGGTGAAATTTTTAACCGTTTTGGTTTTGTAGTTGATAAAAATGCTAATAAAATTCAAATTAAAAATGCTGTTGAGGCAACTTTTGGTGTGAAAGTAGTAGCGGTTAATACAATGAACTACAGAGCTGATAGAAACGTTAAATACACTAAAAGTGGATTAATCAGTGGGAAAACAAATGCTTACAAAAAAGCAGTTGTTCAAGTTCAAGAGGGAGAAACAATAGATTTTTATACTAATATCTAATAGAAAATGTCAGTTAGAAAATTAAAACCTATTACCCCGGGTCAGCGTTTTAGAGTTGTGAATGGTTTTGACGCCATCACGACTGATAAGCCGGAGCGTTCATTGATC
>CAMDQL010000063.1 GCA_945905915.1 Flavobacterium psychrophilum | reverse complement strand
AGGAATCATTCTTTTTATTGGATTAGGCTTGTTATATTTCATTGTTACCTTATTGATTGAATACTTTTTATGGTTGCCAACCTCTGGAAGAACTATTTTATTTTGGCTGTTTGTTGTGGTTGAATTGTTTTTGTTGATTCGATTTATTGTGTTCCCGTTGTTCAAGTTATTTAAATTACAGCAAGGAATTAACTATCAACAGGCATCAGCCATCATTGGTAATCACTTTACGGAAGTTCAAGATAAGTTGTTGAATTTTTTACAATTAATAGACCAAAATCAAACTTCCGAATTATTAGCAGCATCTATAGAACAAAAAGCCGCCTCATTTCAACCGATTCCGTTTTCAAACGCTATAAATTTTGCTAAAAACAAAAAGTTTTTACCCTATACCATTGTGCCTATACTGCTTTTAATTTTGTTTTTTGTAACCGGAAATTCTTCAGTAATATCAAGCAGTTTTTCTCGAGTTTTAAATTACAAAACAAAATATGCACCTCCTGCACCTTTTGAGTTTGTGGTTATGAACACTTCATTAACGAGTCAACAAAACACCGATTTTATTTTACAAGTTAAAACAAAAGGGTCAGTAATTCCTGAAAATGTAGTTATTCAAATAGGATCTGAAGAATATTTTTTACAGAATACCAAACCGGGTTTTTTTGAATATACGTTTTCAAAATTATCAAAGGATGTTGTTTTTTCGCTTCAAGCCAATGGATTAAACTCTAAAGAATATCAAATTAAAGTAATTGACGTGCCTACGATTACTGACTTTAAAATGATTTTGAACTATCCTTCTTATTTAGGAAAAAAACCAGAAACAATTCAAGGATCTGGAAACGCCTTAGTACCTGAAGGAACTATTATCAATTGGAAAATAAATGCTGTTGCAACGGATAAAATTCTTTTAAAAACAGGTAGTCAAATTAGTCCGTTTGCACTTAAATCTAATAAGTTTTCTATTACCAGAAAAATTGTAGACCAATTAAACTATGAGGTAATTACGTCCAATCGAAAAATTACTGAATTTGAAAAGTTAGGTTATCAAATTTCTATTATCAAAGACCAATTTCCTGTAATTTCAGTTCAAACCGCACCTGATTCGCTTAAATTGAAAACCAAAGTGATTTTAGGTCAAATTTCGGACGATCACGGTTTGTCAAAATTACAAGTGGTTTTTTATCCTAAGGACAATCCAAAAGCTATTCGTAAAGCAAACTTATCCATAAAAAAACAAGCGGTAGATCAATTTATCTACTCATTTCCAAAAGGATTAGTAATTGATAAGGGTGTAAATTATGAATATTACTTTGAAGTGTTTGATAATGATGTAGTTAATAATTTTAAAAGCACAAAATCGGCTGTTTTTTATCATTATGAGCAAACGGAAGAACAAAAAGAAGATCAGCAACTTAAAGAGCAAAACGAAAACATCAACAGTATAGAAAAATCGCTGCACAATCAAGACAAACAAATGGCAGAACTTGAAAAACTGCAAAAGATAAATAAAGAAAAATCGAATTTAGATTTTAAAGATCAGAAAAAGGTAGAAGATTTTATCAAGCGTCAAAAACAACAAGACGAAATGATGAAAGAATTTACTAAAAAGCTATCGGAAAATTTAGAAGAGTTTAATCCTAAGAAGCAAGATAAAGAAAAAGAAGAACTACTTCGAAGATTAGAAGAGGCAGAAAAACAATCGGATAAAACCGAAAAATTACTTAAAGAACTAGAAGAGCTTTCAAAGAAATTAGAAAAAGAAGAGCTTTTTGATAAAGCCGATAAGTTAAAGCAAAACGCAAAAAATCAGCAACAAAATTTGGAGCAATTGGTAGAATTAACCAAACGTTTTTATGTGGAAAAAAAGGCCGAACAATTAGCCGATAAACTTGATAAGCTGTCGGATAAACAAGAAAAATTAGCCAATAGCGAAAAAGAAAACACCGCAGAAAAACAATCGGATATTAACGAAGCTTTTAAAGACATTCAAAAGGAGCTTCAGGATTTAGACCAAGAAAATAAAGATTTAAAAGATCCGCTGGACATTCCAAACGATAAGAATGAACAAGAAGATGTAAAAAATGACCTTCAAAAGGCATCTGACGAACTCAATAAAAACCAACCTAAAAAAGCGCAACCTAAGCAAAAATCGGCAGCAGCTAAAATGAAAGAAATGAGTCAAAAAATGGCTCAAGCTATGGATTCGGGCGAAATGGAGCAAATGCAAGAAGACGCAAAGTTACTCCGACAAATTTTAGATAATTTGCTTGCCTTTTCATTTGATCAAGAACGATTAATTAAAACCACAAACACAGCGCAAACACGTTCTTTAGAACTAAATAAAGTCCTTAAAAAACAACAAGATTTAAAACAACAGTTCAAACATGTTGATGATAGTTTATTTGCTGTTTCCTCACGAAACCCGCGCATTACCGAAATCATTTTAAAAGAACTGAGCGATATTCATTATAATTTAGATAAAACTTTAGAATCGTTAGCCGATAATAACATTTCTAAAGGAGCATCACATCAACAATATACACTTACAGCAGCTAATCGTTTGGCCGATTTTTTAAGTAACGTGCAAAGCCAAATGAATATGGACATGCAAGGGCAAGGACAAGGCAAACCAAAACCTGGAAAAGGACAAGGCTCTGGAATGCAATTACCAGATATTATCAAGAAACAAGAAGGGTTAGGCGAAAAAATGAAGGACGGAATGAAGCCTGGCGACAAACCCGGAGAACAGCCAGGAGACAAACCTGGAGAAGGCAAACAAAAAGGAAAGGCAGGAAAAGGAAGTTCAGGCGATGAAAACTCGGAAGGAGAAGGTGGCTCGGAAGGAAATGCCGGAAAAGTGTTAGATATTTTAAAAGAACAAAGACAGCTTCGCGATGCTTTACAAAAAGCACTTGAGAAAGAAGGCATGATGAATCAAGGCATGAACGCTTTACAGCAAATGAAAGATATTGAAAAGCAACTAATCAATAAAGGCTTTAAAAACGAAGTGCTTCAAAAAATGTTAAATTTAAAACACGAACTTTTAAAACTAGAAAACGCCATCCAGCAACAAGGCGAAGACACTAAAAGACAATCAAACACAAATGATAAGTCTTTTAATAATAACACCATGCCGCTTTCAAAGGAGTTGAAAGAATATATTAATAGTGTTGAAATATTAAACAGACAAAGCTTACCTTTGCAACCCAATTTTAATCAAAAAGTTCAAAACTATTTTAAAAAGAATGATTAGTTTTAATTACGAAACAAATTTCGCCTTAGAAAACGAATCCAATTATGAAGATTGGATTACAAGAATAATTTATTCCGAAGGATTTGAGGCAGGCGAAATCAATTATATTTTTTGTGATGACGAATATTTGCATAGTATTAATATGGAATATTTAAATCACGATACACTAACAGACATTATCAGTTTTGATTATTCTGTAGGAAATTTATTACAGGGCGATATTTTTATTTCGGTAGAACGTGTAGCTGATAACGCTAAAGATTTTAATGTTACTTTCGAAGAAGAATTAAAAAGGGTGTTATCTCACGGTATTTTACATTATTGCGGTTATAAGGATAAATCTCCTAAAGACGAAGCTTTAATGCGTGAAAAGGAAGAAGAAAAAATGAAAATGTTTCACGTGGAACAATAAGTTTGTAAATTATAATTTTTAAATGTTTCACGTGGAACATAAAAATAAATAAAGATGTTTTTAAATCAGTATGATGTAATTGTTGTTGGTGCCGGTCATGCCGGATGCGAAGCCGCTGCTGCTGCTGCTAATATGGGATGTTCTACATTATTGGTGACGATGAATTTACAAAACATAGCTCAAATGTCTTGTAATCCTGCTATGGGCGGAATTGCTAAAGGGCAAATTGTAAGGGAAATTGATGCAATGGGTGGTTATTCAGGAATTGTTTCAGACAAGACGGCTATTCAGTTTAAAATGTTGAACAAATCAAAAGGCCCTGCAATGTGGTCGCCTCGAGTTCAATCGGACAGAATGCGTTTTTCGGATGAATGGCGAAGCATGTTAGAGAACACTCCTAATCTTGATTTTTATCAAGAAATGGTAGCTGGATTACTTTCGGAAAATGGAAAAATCACAGGCGTTAAAACATCATTAGGAATGGAGATTAAAGCTAAATCGGTAGTATTGACAAACGGCACATTTCTTAATGGTTTAATTCATATTGGAGAAAAACAATTTGGCGGAGGTCGCGCAGGAGAAAGCGCCTCTTTTGGAATCACTGAAGATTTAGTACAACTTGGTTTTGAATCAGGAAGAATGAAGACAGGAACCCCTCCACGTGTTGATGGGCGTTCATTGGATTTTTCAAAAATGAGTGAGCAACCTGGAGACGATGTTCCAGAAAAATTTTCTTATACAAATCTAACGGCTCCATTAAAAACACAGCGGTCATGTTGGATGTCATACACATCGTTAGAAGTGCACGATATTTTACGCGAAGGGTTCGATAGAAGCCCAATGTTTAACGGAAGGATTAAAAGTATTGGACCAAGATATTGCCCTTCAATTGAAGATAAAATCAATCGTTTTGCCGATAAAGAAAGACACCAGTTATTTGTAGAACCGGAAGGTTGGACAACTTGTGAATATTACATCAACGGTTTTTCAACTTCTTTGCCTGAAGATATTCAATTTAAAGCATTACGTTCGGTGGCTGGTTTTGAAAATGTAAAGTTTTTTAGACCAGGATACGCCATTGAATATGATTACTTCCCTCCTACGCAGTTGCAACACACTTTAGAAACTAAATTAGTGGGAGGATTATATTTTGCAGGTCAAATCAACGGAACTACAGGTTATGAAGAAGCAGCTTCTCAAGGATTAATGGCCGGAATTAATGCGGCTTTAAAAGTGCAAAATCGCGATCCATTTATATTAAAAAGAGACGAAGCTTATATTGGAGTTTTAATTGATGATTTAATTACAAAAGGAACTGAAGAACCATACAGAATGTTTACTTCTCGAGCCGAATATAGAACCTTACTTCGTCAAGATAATGCCGACTTTAGATTAACGCCTAAAGCATTTGAAATAGGTTTAGCCAAAGAAGAACGATTGATTCGAATGGAACAAAAATTTGCTCAATCAGATGCAATGGTAAATTTCTTTAGAGAAACTAGTTTAAAACCCGAAGAAGCAAATCCAATTTTAGAAGCAAAAGGTTCCGCTCCTATGAGTCAGCCTGATAAAATGTTTAAGGTGTTTTCTCGTCCGCAATTGGATTTAGAAGATTTTAGAAAGTTTAATAAAGTGGCCGCTTATATTGAGGAGCATGATTTAGATCAAGAAGTCGTTGAACAAGCAGAAATTCAAGTAAAATATTCAGGATATATCGAAAAGGAAAAAAACAACGCCGATAAGTTAACTCGTTTGGAAGACATGATTATCCCAGATAATTTCAATTTTGATAATATCCAATCGATTTCAATAGAGGCCAAACAAAAATTAAATAAAATTCGCCCAAGAACAATAGCACAAGCGTCAAGAATTAGCGGTGTTTCGCCAAGCGATGTTTCTGTTTTGTTGATATATATGGGGAGATAGATTATAGAAAATAGAATATAGACGAAGTCTGTCCTCTTTGTTCTTTTTTCTTTTGTAAATGTTTCACGTGAAACAACTTTGCCAACCCTAATAAAATAAGCTAGTACCATAAAATAAAATAAATGAATTTTTTAGAAGATAAGTGTTTTATTACCGTTAAAGATTTTTCAGTTTCTGGAGAACATTTTTCTTTGTTGTTAAATGAAGAATACCAAATTTTAAAAACACACCCACAACCTACTTTAGATAAATTAGGTTCCTATTATGAATTTGAAGATTATATTTCGCACACCGATGGAAAGCGAACATTCTTTGAAAAAATGTATCATTTGGTAAAGCGAAATGCAATTAAAAACAAAGTTAAATTAATTAATACCCATCAACCGTTAAGAGGTAAAATTTTAGATATTGGTGCCGGAACTGGAGATTTTCTTTTAGAATGCAAAAACCAAAACTGGGATATTTTAGGAATTGAACCTAACGAAAAAGCAAAAGCTACTGCAATTAGTAAAGGAATAACCTTTGGAGAAACCATCGAACAATTAGAAAGCAATTCGTTTGATGTAATAACCATGTGGCACGTCTTAGAACACGTTCCCGATGTTGAACATCAAGTTGCCGAATTAAAACGATTATTAAAACCTTCAGGAACAATTATTATTGCAGTTCCTAATTTCAAATCATATGATGCGAACCATTATAAATCCAATTGGGCGGCTTATGATGTGCCAAGACATTTATGGCATTTCTCTAAAACAGCTATTGAAAAATTATTTGAAAAGCAAAACATGAAATTAGCCGAAGCTAAACCAATGTGGTTTGATAGTTTTTATGTATCGCTTTTATCTGAAAAACACAAAACAGGTAAAATGAATTTTATTACAGGTTTTTTAATTGGATTTGTTTCAAATCTTGTTGGAATTTTTAAAAATGAATATTCATCGCATATTTACATCTTAAAAAACAAATAATTCCCGTTTTTAAGCGATTTAAGCGATTTTTAACCACAAGACGGTTGATTAGTTTAAGAAAATTAGTTCTTAGCTTTAAGCGATTCTAATCAAGCCGTTTTTTATAATTCAAAACTATCATAATTAAAGTTCACGATAAGAATTACTTATACTTAATCAAAAATAAAAAAACGAACAAATTTGCAACTTGACAACTTATTATTACATTTACAAAAATTTAAAATTATTTACACCAAGATGAAAAAAGCCATTTTAATTTTAGGCGTTGCATTAAGCCTTTTTGCTTGTAACAAAAATGAAGGAAAATCAGGAAGTTTAAAAACAGCTTATATTGATACCGCAGAGATTTTAGAAAAATATGATAAATTCAAAGCAGAAGACGATAAATTCAAAGTAAAGTCAGAAGAAATGGGTAGACCATTAGAGGCAAAAGTAAGAGCTTTTCAAGCTGAGGCGCAAAGTTTCCGTCAAAATGCTCAAGTAAAAGGGCCGCAATGGGCACAACAAAAAGGCGCCGAACTTTCTCAAAGAGAACAACAATTAACGGCTGAGCAAGATGCTTTATTACAACAATTACAACAAGAAGGTAGTGTTTTAAGAGATTCTATTATTAAAGAAGTAAAAGTTTTTATCAAAGAATACGGTAAAAAGAAAGGGTATGACTATGTTTATGGAACAGGTGATGCGGCTACAATTTTATATGCTAAAGACAGTTATAATATTACGAAAGATGTTTTAAAAGAGCTGAATGACAATTATAAAGCATCTGATAATAAATCGGAAAAAACAGAAGATAAAAAATAACATCAAGTCCTGAGTAATCAGGACTTTTTTATTTCTAATGGTTTCGCTATATTTGTTCTTTAAATTTACGCCACATGGAACCATTATCAGACGCCGCACATTACACCCTGCGATTTATTAATCAAACCAATAAATCAATCTTTCTCACCGGTAAAGCAGGAACAGGAAAAACCACACTTCTTAAAGAAATTATTGCTACAACACACAAAAATACAGTGGTTGTTGCGCCCACCGGAATAGCTGCCTTAAACGCAAATGGCGTTACAATTCATTCGATGTTTCAGTTGCCCTTTGCTGCTTTTATCCCCGATAATAAACAACTTCCGCACTTTTCAGATACTGTAAAATTTGAGAATCGCGATTCGTTAGGCCGTCATTTTAAGATGAACAATGTAAAACGTTCCGTTATTCGAAATATGGAATTGTTAATTATTGATGAAGTTTCAATGCTTCGTGCTGATGTATTAGATGCCATTGACTTTATGATGCAAAAAGTACGAAGAAACGAACGGCCTTTTGGCGGAACACAAGTGCTTTTTATAGGCGATTTACTACAATTGCCACCCGTCGTAAAAAATGAAGAGTGGGAAATGCTAAAGAAGTATTACCGAGGCATGTTCTTTTTCCATTCGCATATTATGCAACAATATCCGCCATTGTATATTGAATTGGATAAGATTTTCCGTCAAACGGATTCCGAATTTATTGCTGTTTTAAATAATTTAAGACTCAATAAGATTACTTCCGATGATGTGCAACTTCTTAATCAATTTGTGCAACCAAAATTTGATCTTAAGAGTAATAAAGGATACATTATACTTACAACGCATAACGCTAAAGCAGATACAATAAACGCTCAGTCATTACAAGATTTAGAAGGAAAACAATTCACTTATTTGCCTGAAATTACCGATGATTTTCCCAAAAAAATATTTCCATTAGACGAGCAATTACAATTAAAAGTTGGCGCTCAAGTCATGTTTGTTAAAAACGATTTAAATTTTGAAAAGCAGTATTACAATGGTAAAATGGGCGTGATCAAATCGTTAACCGAAAAGGAAATTTTTGTTCATTTTCCAGAAGAAAACAAGACCATAGAAGTAGAACGATACGAATGGCAAAACATTCGCTATAAAGTGAATGAAAACACTAAAGAAATCGAAGAAGAAATCATCGGAACTTTTGTACACTACCCTATTAAATTAGCATGGGCAATTACGGTGCATAAAAGCCAAGGACTAACATTTGACAAAGCGGCACTCGATGTGTCGCAAGTTTTTGCGCCCGGACAAGCCTATGTTGCTCTTTCGCGTTTACGTTCGTTAAAAGGACTAATTTTACTTTCTCCGTTGCAAATGAACGGAATTTCTAGCGATGCAGAAGTGCTCAATTATGCAGAAAACAAAGCTTCTGAAGAAATCTTACAACATTCATTGGTCAAAGAAACACAAGTTTTTTGGTTAAATACACTTATTAATGCATTCGATTTCAAAGAGTTAGCACAAGAATGGCGCAATCATTTGTTTAGTTATAATTCTGAAGCGCCAAAATCTCCAAAAACAAAGCATAACGATTGGGCAAAAATTCAAAATGATAAAATTGCTGAAATTTTAGAACCATCTGGGAAATTTATGTCGCAATTACATACTATTTTTTCCGATGAAAATCTAGATATAAACTTTGTAAAGGAGCGATGCGATGCAGCTTATCAGTATTTTTTTAAAACATTAGATTGCGTTGCCGAAGAATTGCTTTTAAAGATTGAAGAAGTAAAACGCATCAAAAAAGTAAAAGGTTTTTATGACGAATTATTGGTGTTAGAAGAACTTCAAATCAAATCGATTTTACAACTTAAAAAGACAAAATTACTCACAAACATCATCGTCGAAGGAAAAGAAATTTCGAAGAAAAATTTAATTTCGGAAGACATGAATACGTATAAATTAAATAAGTTAGTAGTTGTGGCTGAACGTTTTAGAATTTCTCATGCCGCTTTAGTGGAAGATGACGAAGAGGTTTCATATTACACCGATTCGAAGAAGAAAAAAACAAAAGAGCCGAAAAAATCTACCTACGAAGACACCTTGGAATTGTGGAAACAAAACTTATCTATTTATGAAATTGCAAAACACCGAAAGCTAACGCCACAAACGATTTACAACCATTTCGCAAAGTTAATTCAAATGGAAATCGTGCAACTTTCAGACATTTTACCAGAGGATAAACTTTCAGATTTAAGAGCGGCTTTTAAAGATTTTAAAGGTGAAAGTTTAGGTGATTTAAAAGAAATTCACGGCGATAAATTCTCTTGGGACGAGTTAAAATTGTATAAGGCGATTTAAACAATTAACTCAATAAAAATACCGCTAAAACCGCCGGAACAAAATAAATCACAATAGTTCTTGCGCCATCATAATCTTTAGCTAAACGTTGTCCAAAAAGCAACAATAGTAACGTAACACACGAAACGATTGCGCCATAATATCCTAACCCTTTTGTAACGGGTTGTTGTACAAAAAGCTGAATGATTCCTGAAACGCATAAAACACCAGCAACAATTTCTAAAAGAAGTACAATCATTAATGCTTGTGGAACTTGTTTGGCTAAAATGGTAGTTGCAAAATGACTTTTTAGCCATTCAACGTTTCCTTTCCAGTCTTTAATTTTATCATAACCAGACTGTAAAAAAGTAATTGCTAATAAGGCCAAGACTAAAATAGGTGCAGCATCTGTCATAATTAAGTGTTTTTATGAATTAGTCGAGTTAATTTTATAGATAAATCAGTTAAAATAATTTTACTATTTCCATTTCTTTCAATGTGGTAAATAGCATCTTCTAATTCTTTGTA
>CAMDQL010000062.1 GCA_945905915.1 Flavobacterium psychrophilum | reverse complement strand
AAAATTGAAATGGATAAACGCCATCCAAAATTTTCAATACAATACACCAAGACCTTACCAAAAATAGCAGAAAATGATTTCGATTTTTCTAAAATAGATTTCAAAACCTATTATGAATTGCCTTATTTATCGGGTCAAAAAAGTGCGGTGTTACTTCAAGCAGGAATTGCCATTGGCGATGTTCCAATTACACATTTGTACAGTATTCAACCTAACAACTTAAACCGAGATGCTATTTTACAACGAATAACTTTTGCAGGGAAAAACAGTTTTGAAACCATGTATTTTAATGAGTTTTTCTCAAATAAATATGCCTCTTTACAGCTGAAACACACCTTTAATAAAATTAAATTAGGCTATAAAATTAATCCAGAAATTACGGTGGTAACCCGAATGGCTTTTGGTGGAAATAACAAAAACAACCAACATCTTGGCATTACCTATAATACTATGGAAAAAGGTTTCTTTGAAAGCGGAATCGAATGTAATAAATTGTTTAAAGGATTTGGCTTAGTTGGTTTTTATAGATACGGACCATATCAATTAGCCAGTTTTGAAGATAATATTGCTTTAAAAATTTCTTATTACCTTGATTTAGGTTTTTAAATTTAACTTAAATTTGGTATACTAAACTAATAAATTGACTTAGAATACGTACCTTTGCACCTTAATTTTAAGAGATGTTAAAGTGGTTCAAAACCAATTTTTGGGATTTTATTGCCAGTAAAATTTTAAGAAATAAAATAGGTTTATTAGTATTAGTTGCTCTTTTTACTCTTTTTATGGCTTCCCAATGGAAGTACATAAAATTCACTAATACAGAAGCTAACTTACTTCCTGCGTCTGAAAAAGCTAACATTGAATATAATTCGTTTTTAGAAAAATTTGGCGAAGAAGGAAATCTTATCGTAATTGGAATTCAAGATAGCCTTATTTTTTCTCCAAAAATATATGCATCTTGGGAAAAGCTGATGCTTCAATTAAAGCAAAACAAAGAAGTTGAACTAATTATTTCATTAAACGATTTAAAGAAGTTACAAAAAAACGATAGTCTTTCTTCTTTTGAATTAACTAATTTAATTGATCCTTCAAAAACATTAGATGCTTCTTATTTAAAAGGGAAAAAGAACGAACTACTTTCTCAAATGCCTTTTTACGAAGGCTTGCTATATAATAAATCGGGAATTATCCGTTCTGGTATTTATTTAGATAAAAAAATTGTCAATACTCCTGAACGAAAAAATTTAGTACTGCAGAAAATCATTCCTGCTATTGAAGCTTTTGAAAAGGAAACCAAAGTAGATTTGCATGTTTCAGGAATGCCCTATATCCGCTCTTTAAATTCGGAATATATTATTAGCGAAATCAGCTTGTTTATTGGCGCTGCACTTGGAATAACCTCTTTGATTTTCTTCTTCTTTTTCCGTTCTTTCCGAACCACTTTAATTTCAATGTGCATTGTTGTTGTTGGAGTTATGTGGTCGTTTGGGTTTTTAGGTTTATTGCGATATGAAATTACAGTACTTACCGCTTTAGTGCCAACATTAATGATTGTTATTGGAATTCCAAACTGCATTTTTCTAACCAATAAATACCATCAAGAATGTAGAATTCATGGTAATCAAGCCAAAGCATTAGTACGCGTAATTACAAAAGTAGGAACGCCTACGTTGATTACTAATCTTACCACTTCGTTTGGTTTTGCTACATTTATTGTAACCAATAATGAATTGCTAAAAGAGTTTGGCGTAGTTACTTCCATTAATATTATTGCCTTATTTTTCTTGTGCCTTTTTGTAATTCCTGTGGCTTACAGCTACATGTCTATTCCAAAAGAACGCCATTTAGATCATTTACAAAGAAGTTATGCGGTCAGTTTTTTAAATTGGATCCAAAAAACAATTAAAAACAAAAGAACTATCGTTTATATCGTTGCTATTTCATTATTAACCGCAGGAACAATAGGGATTTTTAAAATGCGAATTTCGGGCAGTTTAATTGAAGACATGCCTAAAAAAGCGGCTTTTTATGAAGATATCGTTTTCTTTGAAAAAGAGTTTGATGGAATAATGCCTATTGAAATTATGATTGACACCAAAAGAAAAAAAGGTGTCATGAAATTAACGACGTTGAAACGAATGGATGAGCTTCAGCAAACTATTGATTCTATTCCAGAATTATCGAAACCTATTTCTATCGTAAATTTGGTAAAATATTCAAAACAAGCTTACTACAACAACAATCCTGAATATTATGAATTGCCAACATCGCAAGAACAAGCATTTATTTTATCATTTGCTAAAAATTCGATGAAAAACAGCAAGGAAAATATCATGAAAAGTTATGTTGATAGTACTGGTCAATATACCCGAATTACTACTTTTATTAAAGACGACGGCATTAATAATTTAGAACTCATTGAATCCAAACTACAATCAAAAATTGATGAACTTTTTCCTAAAGAAAAATACAAAGTTTCTATAACGGGAAAAGCGGTGGTGTTTCAAAAAGGAACAAAATATTTACTAGACAATTTATTGCAATCTTTGCTATTATCGGTATTTATAACAGGGCTTTTAATTGCCTTTATGTTTCGCTCTTTCAAGATGATTGTTGTGGCATTGGTGCCTAATTTATTACCTTTATTAATGACCGCCGGAATCATGGGCTATTTTAATATCCCATTAAAACCATCTACCATTTTAGTATTTGGAATTGCATTTGGTCTTTCGGTTGATGATACCATTCGGTTTTTAGCAGAATATCGTCAAGCATTGACGCGAAATAATTGGAAAATAAAAAAATCTGTTTTTGCAACCATCAATGAATCAGGATTAAGTATGTTTTATACTTCTGTTGTCCTTTTTTCAGGATTTTCAGTATTTATGCTGTCTAGCTTTGGAGGGACAATTGCTTTAGGTGGGTTAGTTTCCATTACACTATTGTTTGGAATGCTTTCTAATTTAGTTTTGTTACCTTCATTGGTGTTAACACTCAACAAAAAATTAGCAAATCAGCAAGAATTTATAGAACCCACAATAAATATCTTAACCGATGAAGAAGTAGGTAAAAAAAATAAAATTGAATCAAATGAATTTTCAGATGAAGATTTTGAAGAAGAAAATTCAAACGATAAATAGTATATTTGTATTTTAAAATTATAAATCGAAATGAAACATTCAAAAATCATAGACCTTTTAAACAGTTCGAAAACATTGCATGAAGTAACCGCAAAAGGTTGGGTTAGAACATTTAGAAATAATCAATTTATTGCGTTGAACGATGGTTCAACCCTTCATAATATTCAATGTGTTGTTGATTTTGAAAATACACCCGAAGAAACCTTAAAAAGAATAACCACTGGAGCAGCAATTTCTGTAACTGGAGAATTAATTGAAAGCAAAGGCGCTGGACAAAAATTTGAAATTCAAGTTTCTAAATTAGAAATTTTAGGTGATAGTGATGCAGAAAAATTTCCGATGCAGCCTAAGAAACATTCTTTAGAATTTTTAAGAGAAAATGCCCATTTACGTGTGAGAACCAATACTTTTGGATCCGTAATGCGTGTGCGCTCAACATTATCCTTTGCGGTACACCAGTACTTTCAAGAAAAAGGATTTTTCTATGTAAATACACCAATTATTACTGGTTCTGATGCAGAAGGTGCCGGAGAAATGTTTCAAGTAACTTCTTTGCCAATAGATGGTTCTGCCCCAAGAACAGAAGATGGAAAAATCAATTACAAAGAAGACTTCTTCGGAAAACAAACAAATTTAACGGTTTCAGGCCAATTAGAAGGTGAGACTTTTGCTATGGCATTAGGTCAAATTTATACTTTCGGACCTACGTTTCGTGCCGAAAATTCTAATACGTCTCGTCACTTAGCCGAATTTTGGATGATTGAACCTGAAGTAGCTTTCAATGATTTGGCAGACAACATGGATTTAGCCGAAGATTTTATCAAATATGTTATCAAATATACCGTTGATAAATGTAGCGATGATTTGAAATTCTTAGAAAGTAGATTGTTAGAAGAAGAAAAAGCAAAACCACAAGCTGATAGAAGCGAAATGGCACTTTTAGAAAAATTAAACTTTGTGTTGGATAACAACTTCAAACGAGTTTCTTATACTGAAGCCATAGATATTTTAAAAGATTCAACGCCAAATAAAAAGAAAAAATTTCAATATATTATTAACGAATGGGGTGCTGATTTACAAAGTGAGCACGAACGCTTTTTAGTTGAAAAACACTTTAAATGTCCTGTAATTTTGTTTGATTATCCGGCAAAAATTAAAGCTTTTTACATGCGCCTAAACGATAACACAGAGCCTGGTAAAGAAACCGTTAGAGCAATGGATATCTTATTTCCAGGAATTGGTGAAATCGTGGGTGGATCACAAAGAGAAGAGCGTTACGATGTTTTAGTCGAAAAAATGAAAGCGTTAGGCATTGACGAAGAAGAACTTTGGTGGTATTTAGACACTAGACGATTTGGTTCGGCAGTACACTCAGGATTTGGATTAGGATTTGAACGTTTGGTTCTTTTTGTAACCGGAATGACAAACATTAGAGACGTAATTCCGTTCCCTAGAACACCACAAAACGCAGAATTCTAAGACGCAATATTATTTTGCCACAAAGACACTAAGGCACGAAGATTTAAAAACATGCCTTATAAAACCAAAACTATAAACGCCAAAATCATTTATTTAAGCCTTTAATACATTATATATGCCAAACGAAAAGATAGAACAAATTGCCAAAATTATAGTAAATTCTGCTTTTAAAGTTCATAAAGAATTAGGGCCAGGTTTATTAGAAAAAGTATATGAAGCCTGTTTAGTTTATGAAATCACTAAAGCAGGTTTTGAAGTGAAACGTCAGGTTGAAGTGCCAATTATTTATGATGGAGTAACTCTTAAAGAATATTTGAGATTAGATATCATTGTAGAGAGTTCAATTATAATTGAAGTTAAAGCAGTTGACATTGTAAATCCAGTTTGGAATGCTCAAATCATAAGTCACTTAAAACTGACTAATAATGAATTGGGATTTTTAATAAATTTTAATGTCCCACTAATTAAAAATGGTATAAAAAGATTTATTAATACAAAATAAAAAAACTTGGCGCCTTAGCGTCTTTGTGGCTTATGCCAAAATTAGTGCCCTATTATGTTAAAACACAGTTTACAGTTCAAATTATCACAAAAATTATCGCCTCAACAAATTCAGTTGATGAAGTTAATTCAATTGCCCACACAAGCATTTGAGCAACGACTTCAAGAAGAATTGGTTGAAAATCCTGCTTTAGAAGAAAATACTAAAGAGGATGATTATGATTTAGATGATTATGAGGTAAACTCAAATGAGGATGACTATGACGACTTTGATGGCGATCATATCGATACTCAAGATATCAATATTGACGAATATTTAAGCAACGACGAAACACCCGATTATAAATACCAAACCAACAATTACAGCGATGACGACGATGATAAATCCTTGCCATTTGCCGCACCCGTTAGTTTTCATCAAGATTTAATTAATCAGCTAAACACCTTTATTTTAAGGGATGATGAACGTGATATTGCCGAATTTTTAGTAGGAAGCATTGACGATATGGGCTACATCAGAAGAACTACTCAAGATATTGTTGATGATCTAGCATTTACACAAGGCATTTATACCGATGAAGCTAGTGTTGAACGCATTTTACATTTAGTCCAAGAACTAGAACCCGCAGGTGTAGGAGCACGCGATTTACAAGAATGCTTATTGTTACAATTAAAACACAAAACACCATCCGATTCTATCAACTTAGCAATTAATGTAATTGAACAACAATTTGATGCTTTTAGTAAAAAACACTACGACAAATTATTGCAAAAATTTGATATTTCTCAACAACAATTACGCAAGGCAATTGATGAAGTTGAAAAATTAAATCCAAAACCAGGGGGAAGTTTTGACGGAAATCAAAAAATGATAGAACACATTGTTCCCGATTTTACCATTCGAATAGTTGACGGCGAATTAGAATTATTGCTTAACGGAAGAAATGCTCCAGAATTACACGTTTCAAAGGATTACCAAGAAATGTTACAGAGCTATAAAGTTACCTCTGAAAAATCAAGTTCACAAAAAGATGCCGTTCAGTTTATCAAACAAAAATTAGATTCGGCAAAATGGTTTATTGATGCCATCAAACAACGTCAGGAAACGTTATTTGTAACCATGAATGCTATTATGCATTATCAGTATGAATACTTTTTAGAAGGAGAAGAATCCAAACTTCGACCAATGATTCTTAAAGACATTGCAGATATGGTTGGGTTAGATATTTCAACTGTTTCTCGTGTTGCTAATAGCAAGTATGTAGACACACCTTATGGCACAAAACTAATCAAAGAATTCTTTAGCGAATCCATGACAAATGATCAAGGCGAAGAGGTTTCAACCATCGAAATTAAAAATATTTTACAACAAGTAATTTCGGAGGAAGACAAGAAGAAACCTTTACCCGACGATCAATTGGCCGAAATTTTAAAAGAAAGAGGTTACCCAATTGCTCGAAGAACCATTGCAAAATACAGAGAACAATTAGATATTCCTGTAGCCCGATTGAGAAAAAAAATATAACATGGATTTCAAAAAATGTTTACCCATATTTTCTTATATTTTTCATCCTATTTTTGTTTCTTTATACGGAACGCTTTTTTTCTTTAGTGTAGCTAAAAGTTATTATTACAACCCTCAAATTTACATTACTTTACTTCAAGTTACCATT
Organism: Flavobacterium psychrophilum; assembly: GCA_945905915.1. Taxonomy (GTDB): domain Bacteria; phylum Bacteroidota; class Bacteroidia; order Flavobacteriales; family Flavobacteriaceae; genus Flavobacterium; species Flavobacterium psychrophilum_S. The sequence continues at coordinate 3,557 of CAMDQL010000062.1, read as the reverse complement.
TTAACAGTGTTGTTGCCCTTATCCTTGTTTTTTTTAATGCGTTCGCTTGGAATGTTGCATTCGTTTACCGAAGCGAACCTAACCGAGCGCCGTTTACCAATAACTATTCAAGCCGTTTTTCTATTTGTATTACTAAATGAAAGTATTTCAAGAGAAATTTTTACAGAGCTTTACTTTTTCTTCTTAGGAGGTTTAATAAGTGCGGTATTAGTTTTAGGTACGGTTTTATTAAAATTCAAGGCCAGCTTACACATGATAGGAATTAGTGCTTTAACGGCTTTTATTTATGGTTTAAGCAACTACTATAAACTGCCTTTTTCTTCTTATATAATTGGGATTTGTATTATTTGCATGGGATTTGTGGCATCGTCACGATTGTACAAAAAAGCGCATACACCTGTAGAATTGTTTGCAGGAATGACAATTGGAATTATTCCTCAACTACTTTTATATAATTATTGGTTATAAAATATAAAATTTCAATCCAATATTCAGGGCCGAAATGTTGTTTTCTATAGCCGTTTTATTGTCATCAAAAATTGGATTTAACCCATAATAAATATAAGGATTCCATGTGTTAAAGCCAAAGGAAAGGTAAACACCATATTGAAATTTATTCAATACATTTTTAATGTTTTCAGTTCCATTTCCAGTAAGGCCAGATTCATAACTAAATTTACCACCTAATAAATAACTGGCTTTAAAACCTGCATGAATGCGCCAAAATTTATGACTTTCTGGAGTGGCATTACGCCAGCGAATTTCAATTGGCATTTCAAGGTAATGCAATTGAATATTACTTCTAACAACTTCTGCAGTTGTAGCAGTGGGAAGTGAAACTGCTTGTATATTTATATTTTGCTTTAAATTGTTGTATGCATATCCCAAACCTGGAGCTAAAGACCAATGTCTATTTTTAGAAATCGGAAAATCTCTTAAAAATCCAGCCGTAAATCCAGATGAAAAAGAAAACTGACTGAAATTGGCAGATTTATTTTGTAATAAATTATAAGATACAGAAATGTAAAACTGATCTTCTCTGAATAAAGAATCGGCTACTTTAACTTCGGTTTGTGCAAAACCTAGTGTTGTTATAAAAAGTAAAAGGCAGTAAAGTTTATTCATTTATTGTTATTAAAAATGAAATTAAGCAGAGAGGAAGGGATTCGAACCCTCGATACAGTTACCCATATACAAACTTTCCAGGCTTGCTCCTTCAACCACTCGGACACCTCTCTAAAATCTATGTAAAATAAGGAAAAAAAATAATGGAATAAAAATTTAAAACCAATTTTTACAACATTTCGCCACGAATAGCAGTTTCAAATCGTTTTTTAAATTCAGAAGAAGGAACCTTTTGTCCCAATAAAAACATCAATTTTGTAATTGCGGCTTCTGTAGTAATATCTTCTCCTGAAATAACACCAATATTTTTTAATTGTGTGCTGGTTTCATAATTCCCCATTGCCACACTTCCGCCGCTGCATTGTGTTACATTAATAATATGAATGCCGCTTTGAATGGCTTTTGACAATGCTTCTACAAACCACTTTTCGGTTGGTGCATTGCCCGAACCATAGGTCTCTAGAACAATTCCTTTTAAATTTGGAATCGCAAAAAAAGAAGTTAATACTTTTTCATTCATCCCTGGAAAAAGTTTTAAAATAGCCACGTTATCATCAAAAACAGAATGAACTTGAAGATTTTTATTTGAATTGGCAGTTAAAACTAAATCGGTATTCACTTTTAAATGCACTCCTGATTCGGCAAGTTCTGGAAAATTAGGCGAAGTAAACGCATTAAAATGTTCGGCACTTATTTTTGTGGTTCGGTTTCCACGATATAATTTGTATTCAAAATACAAACACACTTCCTGAATAACGGGTTTTTTGTCCTTTTGCAACGAAGCCACTTGAATAGCCGTGATTAAATTTTCCTTGGCATCGGTTCGTAAATCACCAATAGGTAATTGCGATCCCGTAAAAATAACCGGTTTAGCTAAATTTTCAAGCATAAAACTTAAGGCCGAAGCACTGTAAGACATCGTATCAGAACCATGTAGCACAACAAAACCATCAAATTTTGAATAATTTTCTTCGATAATATTGGCTATTTTTTGCCAACTCGAAATATTCATATTTGACGAATCAATGGGTGTTTCAAATGATATGGTTTCGATTTCGCAATCTAAAAGTTGTACTTCAGGAATTCGATTAAGCAATTCTTTAAAGTCAAAAGCTTTTAATGCTCCTGATTTAAAATCCTTTACCATACCAATGGTTCCACCGGTATAGATCAGTACTATTTTTGCTTTAGGCGATATCATTGGTGTATTTTAGTTTATTTACAACTGGATTGGCATACATGGCTAAAAATCCTGCCTTCATGGTTTCGTTTTCAGCATCAATTCGCATTTCTAATCTTCGCTCAAATAATTGTCGCTCTTTATCGTCATACAGATGTGCAAATCTTGAAGTAGTATTTAAAATATCATAAGCGATAAAATTTGTTGGCCATAATTTATACGATTTTAAAATAGAATCGTCAATCACTTGAGCTAAAGCTTGTATTTGCTTATTATTATTATCGTTTTCAATCTTTATTTTTTCATATTCATTTTCAAGAATATCACCCACATGAATATGAATGCGTTTTTTTTGACCAATAATTCCGCTTAAAAGCGTTATAAAATCTTCGTTTTTTTCTTTGATATATTCTTCGTCTTTTGAAATTGCTAATAACTGCGGCATTTTCAAAGCATCAGTAGGATCATATTCATACGAAATTGAAACGGGTACAATTTTTATTTTTTTAAAAAAATCCATGCCATTTTGTTCATCAGAAGCCATTGCAATCATTTTCAATACCCCTTGATGGGTTGCATCGTTGCCGTCTTTTGTTCTTCCTTCGCGTTGCGCAATCCAAACCGAACGATTTTCTTTTGACAATAAATGATACATATATTCTGCCATCAATTTTGAACTTTGTAATAATTCTCGTGGCGATAATCCGCGTTGAACTAAAAAATTACGATTCAATCTTGATAATTTCAACAAGAATTCTTTCTGAACTAAATTGTCTCCAATAGCAGAAGATGTCATAACTAATCCATGATCAAATAACGAAACATTGAGTAAAGACGTGTCTAAAATAATATCTCGGTGATTGGATATAAATAAGTAGGGAGTGTTAGGTTCTAATTTTTCAAAACCTGAAGTAGTTAATCCTTCCGAACTTCGTTCTAAAACCCGTTGAATGGATTGATACACAAAATTAATTTGAAAATCTCTAATCGAGTGCGTTCTACTCAATTGGTCTTTCCATGTTGTTTCCTCCATTTCTGGAAATGTAAAATCCATCATCGCCTTCATCATAGGATGATGCAATAACGATTTTAAAGCAGTATTAACTTCAGAATCGTAAAACGGACGAATAGAATCGAATTTTGTCATGCTTATTTTAAAAACAATGCACAAATGAACAAAAATTTTATGACTTGACCTTTAATTTTGGATTAAATTCCGAAAATTTGTTTCGAATTTTCAGTGGTAATTGCT
>CAMDQL010000061.1 GCA_945905915.1 Flavobacterium psychrophilum | reverse complement strand
ACTACATCATCTCCAAAATCTACAGTAGCACCTTTGTCAACGATTTCAGAAATTGCACCGTTGTGGATAGTTCCAACAGCGAATGCATCTTCATATTTATCCCATGGATTAGCGGTAGTTTGTTTGTGACCTAAAGATAATTTACGTCCTTCAACATCTAATTCTAATACTATAACGTCTAAATTTTCACCAACGTTTATAAATTCAGATGGGTGTTTGATTTTCTTAGTCCAAGATAAATCAGAAATATATACTAAACCATCAATACCTTCTTCTAATTCAACGAAAATTCCGAAGTTAGTAAAGTTTCTAACGATTCCAGTGTGTTTAGAACCTACTGGGTATTTAGCTGTAATGTCTGTCCAAGGATCTTGTGTCATTTGTTTAATACCTAAAGACATTTTTCTTTCGTCTCTATCTAGTGTTAAAACAACTGCATCAACTACATCACCAATTTTCATGAAATCTTGCGCACTTCTTAAATGCGTTGACCAAGACATTTCCGATACGTGGATTAAACCTTCTACACCTTCAGCTATTTCAACAAACGCACCATAATCAGCTAAAACAACCACTTTACCTTTTATTTTGTCACCTACTTTTAATTCAGTTCCTAAGGCATCCCAAGGATGAGCATTTAATTGTTTTAAACCTAATTGGATTCTTGTTTTTTCATCATCAAAATCAAGGATTACAACGTTTAATTTTTGATCTAATTCAAGAACTTCGCTTGGGTGATTAATTCTTGACCAAGATAAGTCTGTAATATGGATTAATCCATCTACACCACCTAAGTCAATGAACACACCATAAGAAGTGATGTTTTTAACCACACCTTCTAATACTTGTCCTTTTTCTAATTGACCAATGATTTCTTTTTTCTGTACTTCAATATCAGCTTCGATAAGCGCTTTGTGAGATACTACTACGTTTTTGAATTCGTGGTTAATTTTAACTACTTTGAATTCCATAGTTTTGTTCACGTATTGATCGTAATCACGGATAGGTTTCACATCAATTTGTGATCCAGGTAAGAATGCTTCAATTCCGAAAACATCTACAATCATACCACCTTTAGTTCTACATTTAACAAAACCATTAACGATTTCTCCAGTTTCATTAGCAGAAATAACTCTATCCCATGCTTTAATTGTTCTTGCTTTTCTGTGAGATAATACTAACTGACCTGTTTTGTCCTCACGAACATCAATTAATACTTCTACTTTGTCACCCACTTTTAAGTTTGGGTTGTAACGAAATTCGTTTAATGAAATAACACCTTCCGATTTAGCGTTGATATCAACGATAACATCTCTTTCAGTAATTCTTACAACAACTCCATCAACTACTTCTTCTTGATCTGTAGCAATGAATGTTTTAGTTACTAAATCTTCGAATTCCTGTAAGTTTTTTTCATCTACTGGGTCAATTCCTTCTTGAAAATTGTGCCAATTAAAATTTGCTAAAAACTCTTCTTGTGTTTTGATAATTTCAGACATGCTGATTAAAAATTTGTATGCTGTGTTCCATGAGTTTCTTAATGGGATTGAAAACTACAGCAGTATTTTACATAAATGATTTAATCCTAATGGAAACTCTACTCCGCCAAAAGGTGTGCAAAGATACTATTTTTTTATAACCCACAAAATTTTAATTAATTCTTTTGTAAATAACTAGAAACAAATATTTTTCTAAATGGGTAATTTTAAATACATTTGTCAAAATTTTAATAAAACCAAAATGAGAAAAATAACTTTACTTATTACGACGGCACTTGTTGTGTTATCTTGTAACAATTTAAAAGACAATGAATTCTTAATAACTGGAACTGCTGAAGGTGTTGAGAACGGAAAAAAAGTATTTATTGAAACCCAAACCGAGACAGGTTTTATTGCTAAAGATACTGCAGTAATTGAAAATGGTAAATTTGAATTAAAAGGAATTACTGAAGAAATTGATTTAGGCTTTGTTCGAATTGAAGACGAAAACATCAACTTGCCTTTAATTTTAGAAGAAGGGAAAATTACTGTAACGATCAAAACCGATACCATTCAAAACTCATCAATAGGTGGTACCGATAACAATGAAAAATTTCAATCGTTTAATGACGAATCTAAAGTAATTGCTAGAAAGAAAGGGAAGTTTGAAAAAGCAAATATAGATCGAATTACTGCTGCTAAAAAAGCAAACGATACCGCTACAGTAAACCAAATCATGAAAGAATATAGTGTTTTTCAAGAAGACATGAATAAAGTATCAGTGAATTTTATAAAGAAAAATCCTGATGCTTATTTATCAGTTTTGTTGCTTGAAAACTTCTTAATGAGACAAAATTTACCAATGGATGAAATTAAAGGTTATTTTAATAAAATAGATAAAAGTTTATTAAAAACTAAAAGTGCTAAAAACATTAAAAAAATAATGGATGAAATGGCTGGTCCTAGTGCTACAAAAATAGAAGTAGGAAGCAAAGCTCCTGATTTTGCAGCAAATAATCCAGAAGGAAAATCAATTTCTTTAAAAGAATCATTAGGAAAAGTTACCATTATTGATTTTTGGGCTTCTTGGTGCAGTCCTTGTAGAGCAGAAAACCCAAATGTGGTTGCTTTATACAAAGAATTACATGCAAAAGGATTAAACATTATTGGCGTTTCTTTAGATAAAGACGGGGCAAAATGGAAAGAAGCTATTGCAAAAGACGGTTTGACTTGGCCACAAATTTCGAACCTTAAATATTGGGACGAACCCATAGCAAAACAATATAATGTAGAATCAATACCAGCTACATTTATATTAGATTCTAGCGGAACAATTGTTGCTAAAGATTTAAGAGGCGCTGAATTAAAAGCTAAAGTTACCGAACTATTAAACGCTAAATAATCGTTTATCTGTTGAATATTTAAAATCTCCCTAGAGGGAGATTTTTTTATGCTTTTCATTTACAGAAGGTTATAAAAAAACCTTTAAAATAGCTGGAAATATCTTTGTTTGTTATAAAAACAATTTTATATTTGCACCTCTTCTGCCATTAAGCAGAATGGCTTGGGGAGATACTCAAGCGGCCAACGAGGGCGGACTGTAAATCCGCTGATTACATCTTCGCAGGTTCGAATCCTGCTCTCCCCACAAAAACACCTTAATCGAGGTGTTTTTTTTATTTAATAGCTCTACCCTTACAAATAATTTAATATATAATTGATGATCCGTAAGATTTTTATATATTTACAATTACAAAATATATGATTAAGTTACACATATTCAAGTTAGTATGACTTTTCATATTACAACTTATCATAAATAAATGATACGTTAATAAAAGAAATCAATATGCAATTATCTGGAATTTTAGAGATACTACACACAAAATTTCTTTCAAAAAGAACTAGAGATAAAAGTGAGCAGTTTATATTATGGATTGCTTTAGTGAGTTTTATAATTCACTTATTATTTATAGTATTAATACAATTTGATTTTGTTTCCATTGATGAACCCTCAAATTTATTAAAAAATCCTATAGCTGCTATCTATACTCCTTTTTCTTTCATATTAGTTTATGAAGTATATCTTTTAATTTATTACCTCCCAAAATCAACTTCTACCTATATTTCAAAGCAATATGAAATTATTGCTCTTATACTTATACGACGATTGTTCAAAGATCTTTCTGATTTGTCCCTTTCGTCTAATTGGTTTAACATTAAAACTGATATGCAGTTTACTTATGATTTAGTAGCTTCGGTTTTATTATTTTATTTGATTTATCTATTTCATATCCAACGAACCAAAATATATAGACCAATTGAAAATATTAAAGACCATTCTTTAAGTATTACGAAATTTATAAACGCAAAAAAATGGATAGCTACCGCATTGGTTCCCATTCTTTTAATTATTGCAATATATTCTTTCTTAGACTGGAGTATTGGTGTTTTTCAATCAACTGAAGCAAACCACATATCTTTCAAGAATATAAATAATATTTTCTTCGAGCAATTTTTCAATATTTTGATTATTGCTGATGTAATTCTATTACTATTTTCATTTTTTCACACTGACGAATTTCATAAAGTAATGCGAAACTCTGGGTTTATTATTTCAACCATATTAATTAGAATTTCTTTTTCAGTTAGTGGTATTATAAATACAGTATTGATTGTGTCTGCTATTTTATTTGGGCTTTCAATACTTTACATACATAATAAATTCGACAAGAAATTAGCCGAAGAAATTGAAAAAGCAAATAAAATTGAAGAGTAGCAATTGAACCCAGCTTCCGTGCGAATCCTTTCGCGTGGTTCAACATAAAAAAACCCCGAGATGACTCGGGGTTTTTTATTTTATGTTCTTAAACTTATTCCAGAACAAATATAACGGTTACGGTAGCGGTAATTTCAATTTCACCAACAGCGAGCGTTTCTCGAGGTGTTTCAACAGCATCTGATATAGCCATTGATTTCATTTCAGCAAAAACAGGCCTAGGATAATTTGTAAATGATTGATCCGAAATTTGTAATGCCTTCCCTACTTTCTGTCCAGGCAAAACCGAAACAAAATCCGATGCTTTTTGCTTTGCATCTTCCATAGCATTCTTTCTAGCTTGTCGCTCAAACTCTTTAATTTTAGAAGATTTAAAGGCTACTCCTTGTATAGAATTGATTCCGCTATCTAATAAATCCATCATCAACTGGTTGTACTTTGACAAGTCTTTTAAATGAATAGACAAGGTTTGATTGGCTACGAAATTGTGTTTTTTTTCTATGTAATCGTAATTTTTGTACAAATTAACCTGTTGCGTTTGATAATCTGATACGGGAATACCGCTTTTTTTGATTAGTTTAAGAACTTTATCAACAATTTCGTCGTTTTTCTTTTTAACCTCAGCTGCTTCTTTACCCGTATGTTCAACGGCTACCGAAATAATAGCTTCGTCTGGTGTTACAGAAATTTTTCCTTCACCACTAACCGAAATTTGTGGTATTTGTTTAAGCTCTTGAGCATGTGCTGTTACTACAAATAATGTAAGCACGAATAGTAATTTTTTCATAATAATAACTTTTTATTAGGGATTGCAAGTAATGTGCCAAAATTATAACTTATTGGTCTTTTGTAGAAAAAATAATGCTAAAATTGGAATCAATAAGGCCGCAACAGTAAAGGGTTGCGTTGTTAATAGCTGTGGTTCTTTAATCAACGTAATAACAAATCCTCCAATAGCTCCACCAAAATGGGCAACGTGGCCAATATTATCTTTTTTGGTTTTCATTCCGTAAATAGACAATATCAGATAAAGAAATCCAAAAACATATCCAGGCATAAATCCATACATATATATATTTGGCTCAATTAAAATAGCGCTATAAATTATACCTGTAACCGCTCCCGAAGCTCCTACAGCTCTATATTGATGCTCATTTTTATGAAAATACAATGTAAGCAAACTACCTGACAACAAGCTGCCAAAATAGAGCACAAAAAAATAAAAATTACCAAAATGAAACACCACATAGGGTGCAAACAAATACAACGTAAACATATTGAAGAACAAATGTTGGAAATCGGCGTGTAAAAACCCCGAACTAAACATTCTAAATTGTTCGCCCGCATTAATACTTCCAATATGGAATTCATTCTTTCTAAAAAAAATAGAATCCTGAATTCCTTTATAACTTACAAGTGTTGTTACAAGGATCAAAAGAAGTACACTAACAATCATATTTTATTTTTTTTGTAAATTTATGAATAGTTTGGTAAATTAACTTAAAACTAAAAAAGTATATTTGTAAAAAATATTTCGAATGCAATTAATTATATACCTTCTTATTTACCCGATACTTTGGCTGATTTCAATACTACCATTTCCTGTTTTATATTTGTTTTCAGATTTTGTTTATTTTCTAACGTACCATTTAATTGGCTATCGAAAAAAAACCGTTCGAGGAAATTTATCACTTGCACTTCCTCATTTGTCAGATAAGGAACGCCTTTTAATTGAAAAGAAGTTTTACAGCCATCTTTGTGACTTGTTTTTAGAAATGGTAAAAACATTGACTATTTCGAGAAAAGAAATTGAAAAGAGATATACCTTTTCAAACATGGAAGTGTATTATGAATTAGAAAAAAAAGAAAAAAGTATTGCATTATTGTGCGCGCATTATGCCAGTTATGAATGGGCAGTTTCAATGAATTATCATATTAATTTTAAGGGATATGGCGTTTATAAAAAATTAGCTAATCCTTATTTTGATAAATTAGTTAGAAAAATTCGTTCTAAATACAAAGGAGAATTAATTGATAGTAAAGAAACAATTCCTACAATGGCTTCAAATTTTAGAAGTAAAACTTTTAGTTTGTATGGATTAGTGAGTGATCAATCTCCAAAATTAAACGCAACTCACCACTGGCAAAAATTCATGGGTGTTGAAGTACCAGTTCATACTGGTGGTGAAATGTTAGCAAAAAAATACGACATGAATATTATCTTCTTGAGAACCAAAAAAATCAAAAGAGGCTATTATCAAGCCAGTTTTGAAGTGCTTTCTGAAGAAGCTAAATCGGTTCCAAATTATGAAATTACCGATCGTTTTCTGAAATTAGTGGAACAACAAATACATGAAGCACCCGAATTTTACTTATGGACGCACAAGCGATGGAAATACATGAATACTAAACCGTAAACCAAGCCGCAACACGCTCCTTTTCTGAAGATTTTACCTCCTTATGAAGGAATTCATTGGTTTTTGGATTGTATTGATACTCATTTGCCCATTCTTGATGATTTGCAGCTAACAAGCGAATACTTTCGCAAACGAATTCAATTTCAGCTGACGTTGTTGTTGGATGCACAGACATTCTTATCCAACCTGGTTTCTGAATTAAATCTCCCGATGTAATTTGACACACTAAATTGTGAGAAGTTTCTTGATCAACGTGTAATAAATAATGTCCGTAAGTGCCCGCACAACTACAACCACCACGAGTTTGAATACCAAATTTATCATTGAGTAATTTAACCCCTAAATTAAAATGTAACTCATCAATATAAAAAGAAATTACCCCCAAACGATCTTGGTGTTGGTTGGCTAAAATATGTAAATTAGGCAACTGATTTAGTGTAGCAAAAATATATTCCACTAATTCATGTTCGCGATCCAAAATATTTTGAACGCCCATTTTTTCTTTTAATTGAATGGCTAATGCAGTTTTTATTACCTGTAAAAAACCCGGTGTTCCACCATCTTCTCGATCTTCAATATTATCAATGTATTTGTGCTCTCCCCAAGGGTTGGTCCAACTAACCGTTCCGCCACCAGGACAGTCGGGAACATTATTTTTATATAAATTTTTATTAAAAATCAACACTCCAGAAGTTCCAGGTCCGCCTAAAAATTTATGAGGAGAAAAAAAGATAGCGTCTAAATAATCATCGGCATCTTGAGGATGCATATCAATAGAAACATAGGGGCCTGAACAAGCAAAATCAACAAAACAAACACCATTATTTTGATGCATTAATTTAGCAACTTCATGATAAGGTGTTTTAATGCCTGTTACATTAGAACACGAAGTAATTGAAGCTATTTTAAAACTTCTGTTTTTATATTTTTCAAGCAATAATTTAAGTTGATCCAAACAAAAAAGACCCGCTTCATTTGCAGGGATAATTTCAACATCTGCAATGGTTTCTAGCCAAGAAGTTTGGTTGGAATGATGTTCCATATGCGAAATAAAAACAACAGGCTTTAATTCAGTTGGAATTGATGTGAATTCTTTTAAATTTTCAGGAATTCTAAGTCCTAATATGCGCTGGAATTTATTCACCACACCCGTCATTCCCGTTCCAGCTGTAATTAAAATATCATCTGAATTGGCATTCACATGGCGTTTAATTATATGTCGCGCTTCATCATAAGCCAAGGTCATGGCAGTTCCTGTAACAGTTGTTTCAGTATGGGTATTGGCAACAAATGGACCACACTCATTCAGAATTTTTTCTTCAATAGGTCGATATAATCTACCACTTGCTGTCCAATCCGTGTATATAATTTTTTTTTCACCATAAGGCGAAATAAACGACTGGTCAACACCGATAATTTCTTTTCGAAATTCATTAAAATAGCGTTCTAATTTAGTTTCCATCGTTTATAAATAAGCGTTTGATCAGTTTTTCGTTTGTCTTTCGTATAAAACCGTTTCAACAGTTTCAAATTCGGTGGATTTATCGGCACTTACAAAATATTTTACTAAAATTTGCCCCCATAAATCACCATTTGAAAATTCGGCAATCAGCCAACGGTGGTTCAAAATTTTAGAAGAGTTTACAATAAATGGTTTATCATCAATTGGCTCGTAAGGAACTAATTTATTACCGTTTTTATTTTCGTTTAAAACCATTAAATCTTCTTTTACTTTGAAAGCTACTTTTTGATAGTCTAAATTGGAATTGTAAAAGTATTCTTGAGCATTTTCATCGCTTTCTAAAGCAAAATAATTAGCATTAGCCAATTGACTAACAGAATCGCGAACCGTCTTTAAATGGTTCTTTACTTTTACTACTTCTTGGTCTTTTGCTTCTAATATTTTAGTTGAATTCACAAACTGAAATACATTGAATAACAATGAAAATACTAAAGCATACAAAACAACATTTTTCATACTATATTATTAAATTATAATTTCTAAATTATCATAAGCCACGAATACATTTTTTGGCAACTTTTGTTGAATTTCACTATGAAAACCAAACAAATGGCTGATGTGCGTTAAATACGTTTTTTTTGGTTGCACCAAAGATATGAAATGTAATACTTCTTCTAAATTAAAATGGGTTGCGTGTGGTTCTTCTCGCAAACAATTAATTACCAATACGTTACAGTGTTTAATTTTCTCTAATTCGGCATCTTGCATTGTTTTTACATCGGTTAAATAAACAAAATCTTTTAGTTTATAACCAAAAACTTGCAAACTTCCGTGCCAAGCATTAATAGGTTCAATTGTAATTTCGTTTAATTGAAAAGACGTATTTTCTTTAACTTCAAGAGGCAATACAGATGGAGCGCCAGGATATTTATCATCGGTTTGAAAAATGTAATCAAATCGCTTTCCTAAGTTCTTTAAAACTCGTTCGTGCGCATAAACAGGAATATTTCCTTGTTTAAAATAAAAAGGACGGATATCATCTAGTCCAGCAGTATGATCAGCATGCTCATGGGTAAACAACAAAGCATCAATATGTTGGCAATTTGAAACCAACATTTGTTGTCTAAAATCAGGACCACAATCGATTACTATTGAAGTGGTATCAATTTGAATCCAAATAGAAACCCTTAGCCGTTTATCGCGAGGATCTGAACTCAAACAAACCGAATGTTGACTTCCTATAACTGGAATGCCTTGCGAAGTACCTGTTCCTAAAAAATAAACTTTCAATTCTTTTTTTACAAAAATAAGAATATTTACCTGATTTTTTGATAAAATAACTAACTTTGCATATATTCTATATTCAATATTAAATGTTAGGCCAAAAGCCCAAATTAAACTAATATGGTTACTGATATTAAAGTTCGTGGTGATAAAGCAATAGAACAAATTCCATCTACTAAAGACAAAGCTTTAAGAATTAATCTTAATGAAAGCATCTACGGTACATTTGCTGAAATTGGAGCTGGGCAAGAGACTGTTCGTAATTTTTTTAGAGCCGGAGCTTCTTCTGGAACTATTGCAAAAGCGATGTCTGCCTACGATAAAGATTTTAGTGATGCAATTTACGGCGAAGAAGTAGACGGAAGATATGTAACTGAAAGTCGTCTTAAAACGATGTTATCTCACGAAATTAATTTAGTGGAGCAACGTTTAAAAAGAGAAAAACATCCTAACAAACTCTTTTTTAGTTATGCCAATACGGTTGCAACTATTGATTTTGCCAAGCAATTTAAAGGGCACGGATGGGTAGGAATTGTTTATCAAGTAGAACCTGATGAAGCATATAATGAAATTACCCTACACATTCGATTCAAAGAGAATGATGCAAAATTACAACAAGAAACACTAGGTATCTTAGGCGTAAACTTAATTTATGGTGCTTTTTATAAATACAACGATCCTAAAAAACTATTGCGGTATTTATACGACCATTTAGATAAAGATCAAATCGAAATAGATACCATTAACTTTTCAGGTCCCCGTTTTGCAAATGTTGATAACCGATTGATGAGTTTACAATTGGTAAAAAATGGAATGACCGACGCCGTTATGTTTGGACCAGATGGAAAAAACATTCTACCAGCTGCTGTTTTATACAAAAAAAATATCCTGGCACTTCGTGGAAGCTTTAGACCCGTTACCAAAGTAAATATGGACATGTATGAAGAATCATACAACATGTTCATTCAAGAAAATAAAGTAGATAAAGAAAATACATTTGTAGTTTTTGAAATAACACTTTCTAATCTTAAAGCAGAAGGTGAAATTGACGAACGCGATTTCCTAGATCGAGCAGAATTACTTTGTAAACTTGGACAAACGGTAATGATTTCTAATTTCCAAGAATACTTTAAAGTAGTAGAATATTTTTCAAACTACTCAAAAGCTCGAATGGGA
>CAMDQL010000060.1 GCA_945905915.1 Flavobacterium psychrophilum | reverse complement strand
ACGGGTCCTAAATATACTGAACTTCGCGGTTTAGTTGATAAATACAAATTAAACACGATTTGTACCTCTGGAAGTTGCCCTAATATGGGTGAATGCTGGGGCGAAGGAACCGCAACGTTTATGATTTTAGGAAATATCTGTACGCGTTCATGTGGTTTTTGTGGGGTAAAAACGGGTCGACCCGAAACGGTGGATTGGGACGAACCCGAAAAAGTAGCGCGTTCTATTAAGATTATGAACATCAAACATGCTGTAATTACCAGCGTGGATCGCGATGATTTAAAAGATATGGGTTCGATTATTTGGGCAGAAACAGTGAAAGCCATTCGCCGAATGAATTCAAACACAACTTTAGAAACGCTAATTCCAGATTTTCAAGGAAATACTAGAAATATCGACCGAATTATTGAAGTGGCACCCGAAGTAGTTTCACACAACATGGAAACTGTAAAACGTTTGACTCGCGAAGTGCGTATTCAAGCAAAATATGAAAAAAGCTTAGAAGTGTTGCGTTATTTGAAAGAGCAAGGCATCAAAAGAACAAAATCGGGCATCATGTTAGGTTTGGGTGAAACGGAGGAAGAAGTAATTCAAGTTTTACACGATTTAGCCGATGCGAAAGTAGATATTGTTACAATTGGTCAATACTTACAACCGAGTAAAAAACATTTACCTGTTAAAGAATTCATTACGCCAGAACAATTTGCAAAATATGAACAAATAGGAAAAGAATTGGGTTTTAGACATGTAGAAAGTGGCGCTTTGGTGCGTTCATCTTATCATGCTGAAAAACATATTCATTAAGCGGGAAGATGGATGATGGAAGTCTTTATATTCCAAAATTCTAATAATTTAGCTTAGTTACATTAACTCTTCAACCCGAAACGATAACTTGAAAACTGAAACAAAAATAAAAATTGCTATAAATGGTTTTGGAAGAATTGGACGAAATGTATTCCGATTACTTTTGAATCATCCTACAATTGAGGTAGTTGCCATAAACGACGTTGCAGATAATAAAACAATGGCGCATTTGGTTAAGTATGATAGCATTCATGGTGTTTTGAATCAGAAAGTATCGTTTAATGTCAATTCGATTTGTATTGACGATAAACAATTTTTGTTTTTTCATGAAGGTGCAATCACCAACTTAGATTGGAAAGCAATAAACGTTGATATTGTTATAGAATGTACAGGAAAATACAAAACATTTGAAAACCTGAACCAACACATTTTAGCGGGAGCAAAAAAAGTAATATTATCCGCGCCTCCAGAAGATGAAAAAATTAAAACCTTAGTTTTAGGCGTAAACGAACATATTTTAGATGGTTCGGAAACCATTATATCCAATGCAAGCTGCACTACAAATAACGCAGCACCTATGCTTAAAATCATTCAAGAATTGTGTGGTATCGAACAAGCATATATCACTACGGTTCACTCCTATACTACTGATCAAAGTTTACACGATCAACCACATAAAGATTTACGAAGAGCACGCGGAGCTGCACAATCTATAGTTCCTACAACTACTGGAGCTGCAAAAGCATTGACTAAAATATTTCCAGAATTGGAAGGAAAAATTGGAGGTTGTGGTATTAGAGTTCCTGTTGCCGATGGTTCACTTACCGATATTACTTTTAATGTAAAACGGGAAGTTTCAATAGCTGAAATCAATCTAGCGTTTAAAAAAGCAGCTGAGACCAATTTAAAGGGTATTATAGAGTATACCGAAGATCCAATTGTTTCGGTAGATGTTATTGGTAATCAAAATTCATGTGTTTTTGATGCTCAATTAACTTCAGTAATCGATAAAATGGTAAAAATCGTAGGTTGGTATGATAATGAAATTGGCTATTCGTCAAGAATCATTGATTTAATTTCATTCGTATCCAAAAAATAAACTTTTTTTTTAATCACAAATCACTTAAATTGCGTGGTTAAAAATAATTTCATTTGAATTTACTTAAACAAATTTTAATCGTCTTCTTATTAGTAACTTGTACAAGCTACTCGCAATCAGTGTACAAAGATATTGCCAAGATCAATGATAGTACTGATTATTATTTAGAAATTGGACTTTTTAACAAAGAGGAAAAAAAGTCGATCAGTAAAGCAATTTTATTTACAGAAAAAGCAATATCCTTTGCAAAAAATAAGCAGCAAAAAAATAAATTAGGAATTGGGTATTTGCAACTCGCCACCATTTACTTCGACATTGAAAAAAATGAACTTGCAATAGATAACTTCATAAGAGCGATCAATGTATTTAATAAAAAAAATCCGACGACAAATTTAGCACTTGCTTATTATGGATTAGGAAAATGTTATCTTAAAAAAAATAAAATTGGTGTAGCCGAAATTTATTTTGAAAAAGCAGCTTCACTATACGAAGAACTTAATTTTTTTGAAGCGATAGAATTGATCAACTTACAAAAAGGGATCATCAACAAAGAAAAGAAGCAGTTTGCAATTGCTTCAGAAATATTAAAATCGGTAATTGAAAACCTTTCTGATGATACTTTTGCAACAACTAAAACAGAAGCATACTTTCAATTAGGTGAAATTGAAATGGCACAAGGCAACTATACTTCATCCATTAATTACTATAACCTTGCAAACAAATCAAATGCTAATAATAAAACTGATTTTGGAATTTCAAAAAGAATTTTAAAGCAGTTGAGTGTTGGTTATGAAAAAGCCAATAATCCAAAAAAATCTTTGGTGTTTTTGAAAAAATACTCCCACTTATCGGACTCATTAAATACCCGCTTTAATTCAAATGCTTCCGAAAACATGATAGATAAAGTTCAATTTGACGAACAATTAAAAAAAATTGAGCAGTTGGATAAAGAGAAAAAAAGACAACAAAAAACATTACGCTTTTCAAAATTAATTTTCATTTTAAGTATTGCGCTTATTTCTATTTTATCGTTATTAAGTTTTTCTCTTTACAAAAACAACAAAATAAGAATTACCTCAAATAAACTGTTAGAAGAAAAAAATAAAGAACTAACCCTTGAAAAAGAAAAAGCGGAACAAGCCTCAAAAGCAAGAGCAGAATTTTTATCTACTGTAAGTCATGAATTAAGAACACCTTTGAATGCCATAAATGGTATAACCTATTTATTATTGCAAGAAAAACCAAAAGCTAGCCAACTCAACTATTTAAAATCGTTAGAATTTTCGGGAAGCTATTTGTTGCATTTTATCAATGATATTTTAGAAATTAACCGATTAGAATCGGATAAAATTCAAGTCGAAAAAATCAATTTCAACTTAAAAGAATTGATTGAAAATATTACCATTTCTTTTAATGAATTCATTCAGGAAAACAACACGAAATGTCTTTTAACAATTGACCCTAGTATTACCGAATATCTAAAAGGCGATCCCACAAAACTTTCTCAAATTGTGATTAATTTACTAAACAATGCTATTAAGTTTAGTAAAAATGGTTCAGTTTGGTTTACCATTAAGAATTTACAGGAAAGTAATGAAACTATAAAATTACATTTCGAAATAAAAGATAACGGCATTGGCATACCTCTGGAAAAACAAGACGCTATTTTTGATAGTTTTAGCCAAGGTTCAGTAGAAATAAACAGAACCTATGGTGGCACTGGATTAGGACTTTCAATTGTGAAAAAAATTCTGGAACTAATGGATAGTACCATTCATTTATCTAGCGAAAGTGGAAAAGGAAGCACTTTTACATTTGAATTGCTGTTTGAAAAAGGACAAAAAGAGGCGTTAAAATCAACTCCAATAACAACCCTTTCAAACCTCAGCGAGAAAACAATTCTTCTTGTTGAAGACAACAAAATTAACCAAATGATTACCCAAAAAATGTTAGAAAACAAAGGTATTTCATGCGTTATTGTTGACAGTGGTGAAGAAGCTATAGAAAATGTAAAAACGAATCAATACGACCTGATTTTGATGGATGTGCATTTACCAGGCATGAGTGGAACGGAAGCTACAACTGTCATAAGAACATTTGATAATCAAACACCTATTATTGCCTTAACAGCCATTTCATTAAACGAAAATAAAGAAACATTATTATCGTTTGGCATGAATGAAGTGATTACAAAACCGTTTGAACCTGAACATTTTTATTCGGTTGTCCATTCGTATTTAACTAAGAATAAATAATCAAATTTTTTATTAATTCACGCACTTTGGGTTCTGCTTTTTTGGCAGCCTCCAGAACTTCTTGATGATTTACATTTTCAATATTTTCTTTGTCTCCCATATCGGTAATTACAGAAATTCCAAAACATTCTAAATCCATATGACGGGCAATAATAACTTCAGGAACTGTTGACATTCCCACGCAATCAGCGCCAATAGCTTTGACCATTTTGTATTCTGCTAGTGTTTCAAACGTTGGCCCTTGTAGCGCTAAATAAACCCCAGTTTTCAAGTCAATTTTCAATTGATTGGCTAGTTCCAATGCTTTATTAATCAATTGCATAGAATATGGTTCGCTCATATTTACAAATCTAGGCCCAAAACGTTCATCGTTCTGACCTCGAAGCGGATGTTCTGGCAACATGTTAATGTGATCTGTAATTACCACAATATCACCCACTTTATATGCAGGATTAACTCCACCAGAAGCGTTAGATACAATAAGTTTTTGTATGCCTAAAAATTTCATTACTCGAACCGGAAAGGTAACTTGTTTCATGTCATACCCTTCATAAAAATGGAAACGACCTTGCATAGCAACCACTTTTTTTCCTTGAATTGTACCAAACACTAATGCGCCTTTATGACCTTGAACTGTTGAAATTGGAAAATGAGGAATTTCAGTATAAGGCAATACGTGTTCTATAGTAATATCGTTAGTAAAATCGCCCAAACCCGAACCTAATATCACCCCAAATTCGGGAGTAAAATTTGTTTTTTCTTTAATAAAACTAACCGTTTCTTGAACTTTTTCCCACATAATCCTCTATCGCTTTATCGAAATTTGTATTTGAAAAGACAACTTTTATTGGTAAATAATACAGTTGTTCATTGGGCAACAACCCATTTAATCGAACAAAATCTTTTTCCGTTGTAATTATTTTTCTTTCCTTAGCTTTTGCTAAAATATGTTCACAATCTTGCTTTGAAAATTGATGATGATCTGGAAAGACTAACGTCTCATCTGTTTCACTCTTAAGAAAATCAAAAAACAATTTTGGCTTAGCAATTCCAGCAATTAACAACTTACTTTCTGATTTTAAAGTTTCGACATGCATACTATTTTTATTACCATAAACACATTCATCATATTGAATCGTGGTAAAATAAACCGGCTGTTTAACCTGTAACTTTTCTTTTATATTCTGTTGTGCAAGTTCCGACAAATCGTACGGACATTTAGTGATAATTATCATGTCTGCTCTTTTTTTTCCAAGAGCCGATTCTCTTAAATTTCCAAAAGGTAAAATAAAATCGTCACAAAATAAATCATCATATGCGGTAAGCAAAATATAAAATCCTGCTTTAACTTTTCTATGCTGAAATGCATCGTCTAATAAAATTACTTCGGGTTTATTTTGAAGTTGTAATAGCTTTTCGATACCCTTTTTTCTATTGGCATCTACTGCCACTTGAATAGTTGGAAATTTCGAAAAAAACTGGAAAGGTTCATCTCCTATTGAGTTTGCAGTAGCTAGATTATCTGCTAAAACAAATCCTTTTGATAAGCGTTTATAGCCACGACTTAAAACGGCCACGCGATACTTTTCAGAAAGCAACCGAATTAAATACTCAATTTGCGGGGTTTTTCCGGTACCGCCCACACTTAAATTACCCACGGCAATTATTGGCACATCAAAAGAATAACTTTTGAATACACTTATATCATAGAGCCAATTTCGGATAAATGTAATGAGCCAATACAAAAAGGCAAGTGGAAAAAGTATTTTTCGTAGGAAATTCATACGTTATTTATAAGAATAATGTCCCATTGCAGAAATCACAAAAACCGTTACAATATCTTCCTCAACTTTATAGATCATCTGTCTTTTTGATTTATTTTACGAGACCAAAAACCAGAAAGTTCATATTTTAAAGGTTCCGGGTTTCCAATTCCTTCAAATGGTGTTTGCTCTAATTCTACTAGAATTTTTTCAAGTTTCTTTATATTGGCTTTATTACCTGATTTAAGGTGTGCTTTGATTTCTTCTTTTGCTTTTGGTTCAAAATCTACAAAATACTTCCCCATATATCATCAGTATTTAAACGGGTAAGATTTTTTTTGTTCAAATTTTTTGAACGCTCCAATATTTCAGCAACAAACTCAGGATTGTAAGGGCTTTTTTCGTCTTCAGTTTCAACAAAACTAATGTCTTTATCATTACCAATAAAAGTTTTAGCAAATTCTAAGAACGCTTTGCCTTTTTTTGATCGCTCGTTTATTTTTATGGTTATTGTTGTCATGATAAAATATTTTGTTTTACAAATATACAAAAATCATGCAAATATATTTTCTTAGTAAAACATACTATATCCGAATTGCTTTTTTTATCTTTGAATAGTAAAAGTAGAAAAATGAAACTCACCCATATACTTTCCATACTTGAAGAAATGGCACCTTTAAGCTATGCCGAAGATTTTGACAATGTAGGCCTTTTAGTTGGAAACAATAATCAAGAAATATCAGGAATATTGGTTTGTCATGATGCTTTAGAAGCCGTTATTGATGAAGCCGTTGCTAAAAAATGTAATTTGGTCGTTTGCTTCCATCCTATTTTGTTTTCGGGAATTAAAAAAATTACTGGTAAGAATTATGTAGAACGGGCACTAATTAAAGCGATTAAAAATGATATCGCTATTTATGCGGTACATACGGCTTTAGACAATCATCCATATGGTGTAAATAAAATTTTCTGTGATGCCTTAGGTATATTGGATTCTAAAATTTTAATTCCGAAAGAAAACTACATTCAAAAATTAGTTACTTATACCATTCCAGAAAATGCAGAAAAATTACGAAATGTCTTATTTGAAGCTGGTGCGGGTAAAATAGGAAATTATGAAGATTGTAGTTTTTCGTCCAAAGGCATAGGAACTTATACAGGAAATGAAAATTCAAATCCTGAAATAGGCGAACGCTTTGAATTTGTTGAAACACAAGAAATTAAAATTGAAGTAACTTTTGAAAAGCATTTGCAAGCCAAAATACTGAAAGCGCTTTTTACGAATCATGTTTATGAAGAAGTGGCTCATGAAATTTACCCATTAGAAAATGCACATCAAAATATTGGGTTAGGCCGCGTGGGCGAACTCAAAAATGCGCTTTCGGAAACTGATTTTTTACAATTTGTAAAAGACAAGTTGGTATGTGGAGGCATTAGACATAGCGTTTTTACCGGAAAAACCATAAAAAAAGTAGCTGTTTTAGGTGGAAGTGGAAGTTTTGCTATTAAAAACGCAATACACTCAGGAGCAGACGCTTACCTTACTGGTGATCTCAAATATCATCAGTTTTATGAAGCTGAAAATCAGTTACTATTAGCCGATATTGGTCACTTTGAAAGCGAAAGATTTACAAAAAATTATATAGTTGATTTTCTTAAAGAAAAAATCACTAATTTTGCACCCAATTCGCTTTCAAGCGGAATTATTTTATCAGAAGAAAATACAAATCCAGTTAAGTACTTTTAAATATGGCAACAATCAAAGAGATAAGCGTAGAAGATAAGTTAAGAGCCCTTTATGCTTTACAACTAGTTGATTCTAAAATTGACGAAATAAGAAATGTTAGAGGAGAATTACCTCTTGAAGTAGATGATTTAGAAGATGAGGTAGCGGGACTTTCAACACGTTTAGAAAAGTTAAAAAGCGATTTAGAAACTATTGATGAGCAAATCAAAGAAAAGAAAAATGCCATTGAAGCTCACAATGCAGCTATCAAAAAATATCTAGAACAACAAAAAAATGTGCGCAACAACAGAGAATTCAATTCTTTGACTAAGGAAGTAGAATTTCAAGAATTAGAAATTCAATTGGCTGAAAAGCATATTAAAGAAATGAAAGCTTCTATTGAGCACAGAAAAGAAGTTGTTGCTCAAACTCAAGAAAAATTAGACGGTAAATCAACGCATCTTACTCATAAAAAAGCGGAATTAAGCGACATTATGGCTGAAACCGAAAAAGAGGAAAGTTTCTTACTTAATAAATCAGCTGAGTTGAGAGGAAAAAGCGAAGAGCGTTTATTAGCTGCATACGACAGAATAAGAACCAGCGTAAGAAATGGTTTAGCTGTGGTTTCAATTGAACGTGGCGCTTCGGCAGGTTCGTTCTTTACCATTCCACCTCAAACGCAAATGGAAATTGCAGCTCGTAAAAAAATCATTACAGACGAGCACAGTGGAAGAATTCTTGTTGATGGCGTTTTAGCTGATGAAGAAAAAGTAAAAATGGAAAAATTATTTGCTAGCATTTAATTAATTTCATTCCAGAAATAAATGAAAGTCCTTTTTTTAAAGGGCTTTTTTTTTGGATTGCCACGAAGACACTAAGACACTAAGGTGTTACACTTTTCAAAGGCAATATACTGAGAATTACTTCGTCAATTCTTTATCGATCGGGTCATGGAGCTATTTTAAAAAAGCTTGGTGAACTTTGCGAATAACTTTGCGTCTCTGTGTTTAAAACCCATTGACTCAATACACTAAAAAGCCTATATTTGCAACATGGAAGAAAATGCCACTCGAATTAATAAATTTTTATCTGAAACAGGATTTTGTTCCCGTAGAGAAGCCGATCGTTTAATTGAGCAAGGAAGAGTTACCATTAACGGAAAAGTTCCGGAAATGGGCACTAAAGTAACTTCAAGCGATGAAGTTAAAGTAAACGGAAACTTAATTCAGGAGCGCCAAGAAAAACCTATTTATTTAGCCTTCCACAAACCTGCCGGAATTGAATGCACGACTAATTTAGATGTAAGAGATAACATCATTGATTTCATCAACTACCCTGAACGTATTTTCCCAATTGGACGTTTAGACAAAGCCAGTGATGGATTGATTTTTATGACCAACGATGGCGATATTGTAAACAAAATTCTTCGTGCTAGAAATAACCACGAAAAAGAATACATCGTAACCGTAAACCATCCAATTACCGATCGATTTATTGAACGAATGTCTAATGGAATTCCAATTTTGGAAACGATTACTAAAAAGTGTAAAGTAGAACAAATTAGTAAATATGTTTTCCGAATAATTTTAACGCAAGGATTAAATCGTCAAATTAGAAGAATGTGTGAATATTTAGATTATGAAGTAACAGCTTTAAAACGTACTCGAATCATCAATATTTCATTAGACGTTGCCGAAGGAAAATACCGAAACTTAACCGATGCAGAAGTTTCCGAATTAAATAAACTTATTGAACCTTCAAGCAAAACCGAAGAAGCCAGTTTACCGAGCAATAAAAGTAAGTTTACAGGGAAACGAAATTATGGCGAACGAAACCGTTAAATTCCAAGTTCCATTATATAATCATCCATTACATAGCCCTCGCCAATATCAATTACCTCGTCATTTAAGATACTGAAACCTATTTTAGTATAAAAATACAACGCGCTGTTGTATTTATTCACATTTAAGAATATGGCTTTCTGATTATTTCCTTTGGCTTTATGTTTTACCAATTCCAAAAATTGCCTTCCTAAACCAGTACCTTGTGTTTCTGGCAACACATAAATTTTATGGATTTTTGTTTTGTGAGGTGCGCTATTAATTTCAAAAGATAGAAAACCTACATAGTTTTCTTTTTCATCTTGTGCCAAATAAAACACGTGCCCTTTATCTATTAACTGAGACAATTCATTTTCGGTATAAAATCGATTAATCATGTAATCCAATTGTGCTTTGGATAAAATTGCACCATAAGCTACTGGCCAAATCTTCTTGGTTAATTCAATTACGATGGGTAGTTGATTTGCTTTTATCTGAATCAATTTCATGATGTAAAAATAAAAACAAAAAGGGCCAATCTATAAAGATTGACCCTTTTTTTTAATATGGTGTTAAAAATTATTTTTTAACTACTTTAAATTCACCTGAAGTTGTATCAGCAAACACTTTCACAACATAAACAGAAGCAGCTAAATCTGATAAATCAACCGTAACTTCGTTACTATTTGGTTTCATATCTCTTACTAATCTTCCGCTAATATCATAAACCTGAACCGCAGTAATTTCATTAGTATAACTAATTGTTAATACATCAATAACAGGGTTTGGATAATATGATAATTTTGCTAAATCAAATGAATTACCAGATAATGTAGCAACATCAAAACATGCACTCATTGCTGAACAACCGTTTTTAGTCACTTCAACTGCATAACTTCCAGTCGCTGTGGCAGTATATGATTGAGTAGTTGCTCCAGAAATCAAAGCACCAACTGAACCTGAAGTACAATTATACCATTGATAAGTTGCTCCTGTTTCAGTAGCTGTTAAATCATCACCTGCTCTTGTAATAGTTGTAATAGGAAGTGCATTGATAGTTAAATTCAATGTCTCTGTAAGACATCCAACTACACTTGTATACGTTCCATTCGTTGTATAAGTAGTTCCGTTTACTAACCATGTATAACTTCCACAAGCAGATGTTGTAGTACTATTTGTTGAAGCCGCAGTAACTGTAATCGTTCCTGTTGCATTTACAGTTCCACAACCACCGGTTAATGGAATGTCATAATTAAAC
>CAMDQL010000059.1 GCA_945905915.1 Flavobacterium psychrophilum | reverse complement strand
TTTTGAAATATTTACCTCCATTTTAAAAACAAAAACAGGAAATACTTATTATTTCGTTTATGATTATGGCTATATGGAAATAGAAAATGAGCAGTATGTTTTAGTCAAAAAAGAAGCCTAAATGAAAACAATTGCGATACTCGGCTGCGGTTGGCTTGGCTTACCTTTAGCCAAATCATTACTTTTAAAAGGATACGAAGTAAAAGGTTCAACGACTTCAGAAAGTAAGTTAGACGTATTGAAAAATGCTGGGATTTTGACTTTCCAAATTCAGTTAGAAGCACAACAAATCATTGGGGCTATTGAAGATTTTCTGAAAGAAACAAATGTTTTGATTATTGATATTCCACCTGGATTGAGAAGCGAAATTTCGTCTTCGCTCGAAACGACATTCGTAAATAAAATAAGAACTCTAATTCCGTTTATTGAAAAATCAGGCATAAAGAAAGTAATTTTTGTGAGTTCTACTTCCGTTTATGCTGATGGTTTTCCAATTGATGAAATTACAGAAGAAACAATACCAAATCCTGATACCGAAAGCGGAAAACAGTTAGCAATTGTGGAAGTACTTTTACAATCGAATCTAAATTTTAAAACTACGGTAATTCGTTTTGGTGGTTTGCTTGGCGATGATCGTCATCCAGCGAAATTTTTAGCGGGAAAAACCAATGTTGAAAATCCGGATGCTCCTGTGAATTTGATTCAACGAGAAGATTGTATTGGAATTATTGAATCGATACTGAAACATTCCGAAACTTCGGAACAGCAGGGCAACTGGGGAGAAACCTTCAATGCTGTGGCACCTCAACATCCAACGCGCAAAGCATATTATCAAAATAAAGCTCAGATTTTGAATTTGCCATTGCCTACCTTTGCCGAACATTCTGAATCGAAAGGTAAAATGATTTCCAGCAAAAAAGTGGAAATTATTTTAGGGTATTCGTTCCAAAAAGAAATTTAGTAATGGCCTATTTTAGCGTGTTTCATAATTATATCAAGCAAAAGAAAAATGCGATTGGGTTACCCATTTTAGCACTAATTTGGATTAGTTTTTTCTGGGGAACTACTTGGATTGCCTCCAAAGAAGGTGTCAAACACATGCCGCCGATGCAATTAGTAGCGCTGCGTCAACTTTTTGGCGGTTTGTTATATCTGCTTTACTTTTTAATCAAAAAACATCCATGGCCAAACCAGCGTCAATGGCGCACGATTTTGGTTTTGAGCGTCTTGAATTTCATGCTGAGTAACGGATTGAGTACTTGGGGTGTGAAATATATTTCGAGTGGTTTGGGCGCTATTATTGGTTCTATTTTTCCACTTTGGATTGTCATTATCAGTTTGTTTCGAGGTGAAAAAACATCTTGGAAAGCAGTAGTGGGAATGGTTGTTGCTTTTAGCGGTATTTGTGTAATTTTCTACGATTCCCTCAACGATTTCTTAGAACCTGAATTCCGATTTGGAATTTTGCTTTCGGTAATTGCTACCTTTACTTGGGCACTATCATCGATTTATATTAAAGAAAATAAGACGAATTTCAATCCGTATTTTAGTTTGGGATTGCAAATGTTGATTTCCAGTATTGTAATTTCGAGCGTCATTGGATTCAATGGAACTTCGGTTCCGTTGACTGAAATTCCAGCGATTTCTTGGTGGTCAATTGGTTATTTGGTGGTTTTTGGTTCGGTATTAACCTTTATTGCGTTTATTTATGCCTTAGAAAATTTACCAACCGAAATTAGTAGTTTGTATGCGTACATTAATCCAATGGTGGCATTGTTTTTTGGTTATTTGTTGTTCAACGAACCTTTAACCACTGCTATTATCCTTGGCGGAACGATAACGATTATCGGACTTTATTTGGTAAATAGAGCGATTAAGAAGAAATAAAAAATCCCACCTAAAGATGGGATTTGATTTTATTTTGAATATTTGATTACCAAATTTTCACACGTTTTTCTGGGACAACATACATGCCATTATTTGGCTGAATATTGAACGCATTGTAAAACGCTTCCACATTTTGTAACGGCACATAAGCACGATACATTCCTGGTGAATGTGGATCGGTTTTTACTTGGTTTTTGATGGCTTCGTCACGCATTTTACTTCTCCAAATGGTTGCCCAAGAAATAAAGAACCGTTGCTCTGGCGTAAATCCGTCAATCAACCCTGGATTTCCATTCGCTTTTAAATAGATTTGTAATCCGTCGTATGCTGCATTAACACCTCCTAAATCACCGATGTTTTCACCTAATGTAAATTTTCCATCTACAAAAATGCCTGGTAATGGTTCTAATGCTGAATATTGGTCTGCTAATGCACTTCCAAGACCTGTAAATTGTTTCAAATCGTCTTCACTCCACCAGTTTACTAAATTTCCATCGGCATTATATCTGGAACCGGAATCGTCGAATCCGTGCGAAATTTCGTGTCCGATTACAGCGCCAATTCCACCATAATTAACCGCTTCGTCCGCTTTATAATCATAGAAAGGCGGTTGTAAAATAGCCGCTGGGAATACAATTTCGTTGTTGGTTGGACTAAAATAGGCATTTACCGTTTGAGGCGACATGCCCCATTCTTCTTTGTCAACTGGTTTACCTATTTTTTCGATGTTTTTCTTGTGACTCCATTTTGCGTACATTCTTGAATTATCAAAATACGTTCCGCCTTGTTCTGGTGATTTAACTTCAAGAGCTGAATAATCTTTCCATTTGTCTGGATAACCTATTTTTACTCGGAATTTATTCAATTTTATTTTTGCATTTTCCTTGGTTGCTTTTGTCATCCAAGGTAAATTATTGATTCGGTTATCAAAAGCTAGCATAACGTTTGCAATCATTGCTTGAGCTTTTTCTTTAGCTTCTGGCGGGAATTTCTTAGCTACATATAATTTTCCTAATGCTTCGCCTAATCTTCCGTTAACGGTTGCTAAAGCTCTTTCTTCTGCCGGACGTTGTTTTACAGCTCCCGTTAATGTTTTTCCGTAGAAATCAAAATTAGCATTTTCGATAGTTGTAGATAAAATTCCTGCCGAACCTCTTAAAACGGTCCAGCGCATATATGCTTTCCAATCTTCAACTTGGTTGTCTTTTAATATTGTTTCTATTGTTTGTAAATATTTTGGTTGGGAAACCACTAAAGAATCCACTTTCCCCATTCCAACTGACTGAAAATAAGACTCCCATTTTACAGAAGGGACTAATTTTTGTACATCTGAAAAACTCATTGGATTATAGGTTTTTCTTCTATCTCTGCGTTCCACTCTATCAAAAGTAGCCGTTGACATTTTAGTTTCTAATGCTAAAATTTTCTTTGCATTGTCACTTGCTGATGCCTCAGAATCACCTATGAATTGAAGCATTCTCGTTACGTGAGCTACATATTTTTCGCGTTTTTCTTTGTTGTCTGGCGCATCGGAAACATAGTAATCTCTATCTGGTAAACCTAGACTTCCAGTTCCCACATAAATTACGTTTTTATTGCTGTTTTTAGCATCGGCACCAATGTAACTCCCAAAGAAACCTAATCCCATTTCTGGTTCCATTTCTGCTAATAAAGCAACTAATTGATCAGCGGTTTGAACCGAATTAATTTTAGCCAAATATGGTTTCAAAGGTTCAATGCCTTGTTTATTTCTGGTTACGGTATCTAAAACCGTTTTATATAAGCTAATTGCTTTTGCCTGATCTGATTTAGGATCAATAGTTTTGTCTTTGATGGCTTCTTTTAAAATGATCATTACGTCATCATCGGTGTTTTTTCGAAGTTCATCAAAACTTCCCCAGCGGGTTCTGTCTGCAGGAATTTCGGTTTTATCTAACCAAGTTCCGTTTACATATCTATTAAAATTATCGGCCGGATTGGTTGATTTATCCATGAAATTAAGATTAATTCCAGTAGATGTTGATTGCTTCACGGCCTCTTGCTTCGCTTTACAAGAATAAAAGCAAGTTGTTAAAATAAGAAGCCCAAAACTTCCTTTTATAATGAATTTTTTCATAATTTATTCTTTAATGATTCGCTTAACTGTTGATTGATTATTATCTATAATTTTAACAAAATAAATTCCTTGAGTTACGTTTGACAAATCTATTTTTGTTTCGAAATTTGATATTATTACTTCTTTCTTTTCATAAACTTTTTTACCCGTTAAATCATACACTTCAATTTCTGTAGGTTGAAGATTGCCAAGCGAGATGTTAAATATTCCTTTGGATGGATTTGGATACACATACACATTATTAAGTTCAAAATTTTCAGATGAAAGCGTTCCTGATATTACAAAATCATCAACATTCACTCCTAAACCGGTTACATTTTGATCGGAATGAAAAACAATCCTAAAGATTATATTTGTTTCAGTATTTAATGAGTTTAATGGGTAGCTATATGTTGTTAATGTGGTATTACTCCCTGTCCACTGTGCTCCGAGACAATTATAGCAATCTGCGCCAGTAGTACTTGGAGTTCTGTCACTATTATACCATGTTGAGCTCATTTCACCTAGCACAGACCATGAACTGCCAAAATTTGTGGAATATTGAACATAAACGATGTCCCAATTATTCTCTAAATCATATTTCATGGCAAAACTAATATGCGGATTAATGACATTTGACAAATTATAACATTGCGAAACTAAATACGATTTTATCATATCGGGATAATTTCCTGTTAAATTAGTGGCATACACTGTGTTTCCTGATGAAGTTAAACCACCTGTTCTTGTACCCCTTTGCCATTGAGCTCCACTTGTACCTTCATTATAAACAATTAGTGCATCTGAAGCATTTGTAAATGGATTTACAGCCCCAATGGTTCCTGAATCATTAATATAAAAAGAGGCGGTGCCTTGGTTATTGTCAGAATAAGCATCATTTACGATTACCGTTGTAACATCTAATGTGTGTACACCTCTTAATAAAAAAGTTGCTGGCAAATTAATTTCCGTTGTTACAGCAGAAGCTAATGAACCATTCCATACAAAACTTGAAGGTGTTCCATCAATACTATAATTAAATGTAATCGAAGAAATAGTATTGATTCCATTATTTTTAACTTCAACTTTAGGCGTAATAGTGCTTCCACAATTTATGTCAGCTGTTGGATTTTTAATACTCAAAAATTTAATGTCATCTGAGGGTAATTGAACTGGTATATCTGTTTGCCAAATTCCTCTTCCGTATGTTGCTGCAATTAACTTAGAGTCTTCAAGATTAATCTCTAAATCGGTAACTGAAACATTTGGTAAATTTGTATCAAATGGAGCCCAAGCAGACATAGAATCATCTCTATAATAGACCCCTAAACTTGTGCCTAGATAAAGCGGATTATCGGTATTTCTTCCTTGATGAACAATTATATTTTTTCCAATACTTGGAACTCCATTTGATATATCTATAAATGTAGCTCCACCATCAACAGATTTTAAAACCTCTCCTGATGCTCCTCCCGTTGTTAAATATATGATATTACTATTGGAAGAATGAACGGTGATAGATTCTATATTATCCGTTGTAAAACTGACTACGGAGAAATTCACGCCCCCATTAACACTTTTATACAATACTGTTCCATTTCCAACATACATTATATTATTATTTGATGGATCTACTGAAATTAAATCAACGTTTCCTACTCCTAAAGCATCAACATTATGCTGTACCCAATTACCATTAGTTAATTTGTACAAGTTACCATATCCTGAAAATATTTCTCCAACTGAATTTGAAGTTAATGGAGTTACCCAATTTCCGTTTTGACCTGCTGGTGCGTCTACAGAAGAACTTAATCCGTTACCCGCAGAATTACTAATGTATAATCCTCCTCCAGATTGAATAAATCCGTAATATAAATTTGAGTTTGTTGGATCAATTGCTGTATCCATACCGTCAGCTCCATAATAATTTTTCCATTGTCCTCCACTGTAAGCATGTCCTCCATTATCTTGTAAACCTCCCACCATTTTAGTTGCTGATTGCTTT
Source organism: Flavobacterium psychrophilum (assembly GCA_945905915.1). Lineage (GTDB taxonomy): Bacteria > Bacteroidota > Bacteroidia > Flavobacteriales > Flavobacteriaceae > Flavobacterium > Flavobacterium psychrophilum_S. The sequence continues at coordinate 4,794 of CAMDQL010000059.1, read as the reverse complement.
GAAACGGCTATTTTATAAAACTGACTAATTTGTACACCCGCGGTTAAATCTGTAAAGTTTGCGCCTCTATTGCTTGAAACGTAAATACCGCCATCGCTACCGCAAAAAAGTTTATTCCCATGAAATCCTAAATAGTGAATATCAGCATGAGTATAAGATACTCCTAATGGATTGCTCCAACTATTCAATTTTGTTAAAGAAGCGCCTCCATTTGTTGATTTCCATACATTTAAACACCCTGTATAGATTTCTTCAGCATTAGTTGAGGATACGGCTAGGGCTAAATCATACCACGATTGATTGGATTCAAAAACATCAGTTGTAGTATTAGTTGCAGTAAATGTAGCCCCTGAATTCATAGATTTGTATACCCCTTGAAAATCCCAATTTGTATTGGCACTTAATATATAAACATAATTTACATTTGCTGGTGTAACATCCAACAATAATCGTCTTGAGTTTCCTGGTAATCCAGAAGTTACTTGATTAAATGTTGTTCCTGCATCGGTAGAACGATAAAAACTGGTGTCTGAAACCCCATAAACAGTTGAAGGATCATTTGGTTTTAAACGGATATTCCCTTGAGAAAAATCTCCTGATTGAACTTGATCCCAAGTATTTCCTGCATTTGTTGTTTTATAGATACCATTATTAGTAGCACACCATAAAATTTGATTATTGGTTGGGTGAATTACAATGTCTCCAGCTCTTGATGGATTTGAACTTCCTAACGTTCCTGTTGGTCCCCAAGTTAGTCCACCATCTGTTGATTTGTAAACACCTACAGAATAAGAATCTCCAGCGTCTTTATCGCCTGTTGCTATGTAAATTACATTTGAATTGGAATAATCAACGGCAATTCCTGAAACACCAATTTGTGGTAATTCATCGGTAAGAGGCGTCCATGTTGTCCCATTATTAATTGATTTCCAAATCCCTCCTGCAGGAGCTCCTAAATAAATAGTATTTGAGTTAGATGGATCTACATGAACAATATTTACTCTTCCTTGACCTGAAGACCATGAGCCTGTGTTGGTATGTGTAAAAGGACCAATTGGTTGCCAATTACTTGCAGGTAAAACTCTACTCGCTGAACTTCTATTAGCAATCACTTGCTTTTTTTGGCGCCAAGCTTCCCAAAATTCATCTGAAGACATTATATAGCCTTGTTCATTAGTATAATTTCTCCAATGATATTCCCAACGCATAAATGGCTTATAACCAGATCCCCTTGCATTTTTATCTCTTGTTGACCAATATTGGTTAAAAGCTTCAACTTGTTCATCAATAGTTGCTTGTCCTTGTTTTGCAGTATTCACATTTTGCATCCATGGTGCTGACGGATTAAATTGTGAGAACCCAAAAAAGGAACACAATAAACTAACAATCAAGTAATTTTTAATCATTTTAGTAGTGTTTTGTACTATTATTTCACAAATATAATAAAGAAAATGAACTTAATTAAAACTTTAACAATGGTTTAAAAGGTCATAAAAAATAAATATGTTTACTTTTGTAAAAAAAATAATGCTTGCTCTTTTAAAACCATACAGAACATTTATATTGCTTTTTTTGATTGTATCAATAGCTATTTTTTTTGGCATTTATTCTTTGCAAACGCCCGAAAAAATGTTGCCTATTTATTCACCACGAGATGTAAATCCAGAACTGGTTGATTCTACTGTGCAACACATTGGTAACGATCATAAGATTGCAAATTTTTCGTTTACCAATCAAAACGGAAAAATAATAACCCAAAAAGAGTATGAAAACACCATTTATGTGGCTGATTTCTTTTTTACTGCTTGTCCAACTATTTGTCCTAAAATGACCAATAATATGGTTTGGTTGCAAAATCAGTTGAAAAAATATCCCAATATAAAATTATTGTCATTTTCGGTTACGCCTGATATTGATACCCCTGAGGTATTAAAAAAATACGCGGAAGAAAAAGGTGTAGATGATACACGATGGAATTTAGTAACCGGAGATAAAAAAGAAATTTATTATTTGGCTCGAAAATCATATTTGGCAGTAAAAACAGGGAAACCGGAAGAACTATATGACATGGTGCATACCGAAAATTTTATTTTAGTAGATAAAAATAAAAGAATTAGAGGGTTTTATGACGGTACCAACTTAGACCGCCCGTCAGAAGATGGCCAAACCAAAAATATGCAACAGTTATTATCGGATATTATTTGGCTTGTTGAAAATCAAAAATAATTTAGATTAAATTGATATTTATCAGGATAACTTGGTTATTAATTTTTACTTTTGTATTTTAATTAAATCTAAATAAGGAAATGAACCAAAACTCGTCTTCTCTAAAAATTGGAGAATCAGCAACTATAACTGCTGTTAACTTAGACGAAATCCCACTAAAATTATTAGAAATGGGGTGCTTACCTGGCAATCTAATTACGTTGCTTCAGGTGGCTCCTTTTGGCGATCCATTATATTTTAATGTAAATGACTCTCATGTAGCAATTCGATTAGAAACCGCTAAAGAAATTAGCATTCAAAAAGAACTTTAAAATGAATGCAAATCCTATCAAAGTTACTTTAATTGGGAACCCAAATGTGGGTAAAACCTCTGTTTTTAATGACCTTACCGGTTTAAATCAACAGGTTGGTAATTATCCAGGTATAACGGTTGAAAAAAAACAAGGTGTTTGCAAATTATCCGACTCTATCAAAGCCAAAATCATCGATTTACCAGGAACATACAGTTTAAATGCGAGTTCAATTGATGAAAATGTGGTAATTGAATTATTGCTCAATAAAAATGATGAAGATTTTCCTGATGTTGCAGTAGTAGTAACTGAAGTTGAAAATTTAAAGCGAAATTTATTGCTTTTTACTCAAATTAAAGATTTAGAAATTCCAACCATATTAGTCATAAATATGGCCGATCGAATGGCGTTAAAAGGAATCGAATTGGATATTTCAATCTTAGAAAAAGAATTAAAAACCAAAATAGCGTTAATCAGTTCGAGAAAAAAAATTGGTATAGACCATTTAAAAGACTTAATTTTAAATTACAGAAATCTTTCGACCGAACCGTGTTTAAATGCTTCATCTATTGATCCTGACTATTTCAATAATTTAAGAAGAGCGTTTCCAAATCAGTTGTTGTATAAACTTTGGCTCGTAATTACTCAAGATGTAAATTTCTTAAATTTGGAACGAAACGAAATCAAAAGTTCGTTCACCAAATCGCATTCCGATTTAAAGCGATTACAACAAAAAGAAACTATAAAACGGTATCAGTTTATTAACGACACGTTGAAGCTGGGTCAAAAAATAGATAGTTCAAAAGCAACTGATATTCGAGCAAAAATTGATCGCGTTTTAACCCATAAAATTTTTGGTTATGTAATTTTCTTTGGAGTTTTAATGCTTATTTTTCAATTTTTATTTGATTGGAGTAGTATTCCAATGGAATTTATAGATGAAACGTTTGCCAATTTTAGTTCGATCGCTAAACAACAGCTTCCGGCTGGAGAATTTACAAACCTCATTAGCGAAGGAATTATTCCTGGAATAGGTGGCATTGTGATTTTTATTCCACAAATTGCGTTTTTATTCCTCTTTATTTCGGTGTTAGAAGAAAGTGGTTACATGAGTCGTGTGGTGTTTTTGATGGATAAAATCATGCGAAAATTTGGCTTGTCAGGGAAAAGTATTGTGCCCTTAATTTCGGGAACGGCTTGTGCTATTCCGGCAATTATGAGTGCCCGAAATATCGAAAACTGGAAAGAACGATTAATTACCATTTTAGTTACCCCTTTTACCACTTGTTCCGCACGATTGCCTGTTTATGCTATTTTAATTTCTTTAATAATTCCCGAAAAAAGGCTTTTTGGGTTCTTGAGTTTACAAGGTTTAACTCTAATGGCACTGTATTTATTAGGTTTTGGAATGGCAATATTTTCTGCCTTTTTATTGAATAAATATTTAAAATTAAGTTGCAAATCCTATTTTGTGGTAGAAATGCCAGGTTATAAAATTCCAATGATTAAAAATGTTGGGCTAAACGTTTTAGAAAAAACAAAAGCTTTTGTAACAGGTGCCGGTAAAATAATTTTAGCCCTATCGGTAATTTTGTGGTATTTAGGTTCCCATGGTTTAAGTGCTGATTTCAATAATGCCGAACAAATTATTACCCAACAAAATAAAAGCAAAACTATTTCGGCAGAAGAATTTGAAAACCAAGTAAATGCTTGTAAATTAGAAAATTCATACATTGGCTATATGGGAAAAGCTATTGAACCTGTTATTAGACCATTGGGTTACGATTGGAAAATTGGCATTGCTGTGGTGAGTTCGTTTGCAGCACGCGAAGTTTTTGTGGGCACATTGGCAACTATTTATAGTGTAGGAAGTCATAGTGAAGAAGAAACTACGATTAAAAACCGAATGGCGGCAGAAGTTCATCCGGAAACGGGTAAAAAAATATTCAATTTTGCTACCGGAATTTCATTATTACTTTTTTATGCTTTCGCGATGCAATGTATTTCTACATTAGCGATTGTGAAAAAGGAAACAAATTCTTGGAAATGGCCAATGGTTCAACTTGTTTTTATGAGTGGATTTGCCTACATAACTGCATTAATTGCGTATCAAATTTTAAAATAAATTAGTTCATAAAAAAGATGATTTATTTTATTCATAAAATTAAATGCAAATACAAATAAATAGATTATTTGTTCCTTTATTTTTATTAATATTAAAAATATATACTTAAAAAATCATAATATTCATAATTCGTGCAATTGGTCATAAAAAACA
>CAMDQL010000058.1 GCA_945905915.1 Flavobacterium psychrophilum | reverse complement strand
AAACAAATAAATTACTGTGAAAATCAATGTTAAAAATTGATTTAAAATCAATTAAAAATGAAAGCAAAAAAAAACTTAGAAAAATAAAAATCGCTATATAAACCGATATTTTATAGGTTGATTTTATATAACTTTTTATCTGCTCAAATTTTTCTTCATGAATTAATACTGGAATTTTTGTTTTTAGTGAGCTTTGAATGCCAAAATCCATTAACAAAACCAATTGAAACAAAGTAAATACAAGCACCCAAAGCCCATAGTTTTCGTTCCCTAAATAATCCAATAATAATCGTATGGATATAAACAAAGAAATACCTGAAATTCCTTTGTAAACTCCACTCATAATTAAATGATTATTCGAGATTCTTTTTAGCATTATTTAAAAGAAGAAAAATTTGTTTGATTTAACCATTCAATTGTTTTTTGAATTCCATCTTCAAGGTCTATTTTGTGTTTCCAACCTAGTTTATTAATTTTTGAAACGTCTAATAATTTTCTTGGAGTACCATCTGGTTTTGAAGTATCAAAAACTAAATTGCCTTTAAAGCCAACTTTTTCTTTAATAGTTTCAGCTAATTCTTTAATTGAAATTTCAACCCCTGTACCTACATTTATGGTTGATTCTTCGTTGTAATGTAACATTAAAAACAAACAAGCTTCTGCTAAATCATCAACATATAAAAATTCTCTTAAAGGGGTGCCTGTTCCCCAAACATTTACATTTTTTTCGTTCTTGTTTTTAGCTTCAACAAATTTTCTTAATAAAGCAGGTAAAACATGTGAGTTTTCTATGTTGAAATTATCATTAATGCCATATAAATTGGTAGGCATTGCAGAAATAAATTGGCAACCATATTGTTTTTTATAAAACTTACACATTTCAACACCTGAAATTTTAGCTATCGCATAGGCTTCATTTGTTGGCTCCAAAGTGTCTGTTAATAAACTGTTTTCATTTATGGGTTGTTGTGCGAATTTTGGGTAAATGCATGAGCTTCCTAAAAATAAAAGTTTTTTTACATTATTAAGATATGCATGATGTATTACATTATTTTGAATCATCATATTATCATATAAAAACTCTGCAGGATAAGTATTGTTTGCATAAATGCCACCAACTTTTGCGGCTGCTAAAAAAACATATTCTGGTTTATTTTTTTTAAAAAAGGTTGCTACTGCTTCCTGATTTCTTAAATCTAAGGCAGCAGAATTTGATAAAAGTAAGTTCTCATATCCGTTTTTTTGTAATTCTCTTACAATTGCAGAGCCTACCATTCCATTTGCACCAGCTACAAAAACTTTAGATGCTTTTTCCATTTTTAATTTCTTTTTACATAATCTAAATCGTGCTGAACCATGATTTTAACCAATTCTTCAAAAGAAGTTCTGGTTGGATTCCAGCCTAATTGATTTTTAGCTTTACTTGGATCTCCAAGCAATGTTTCTACTTCAGTTGGACGGTAATAATTTGGATCAACCTCAATTAATATTCTACCGGTTTCTTTACAAATTCCTTTTTCATTTTCATTATTTCCATCCCAAACAATTGAAATGCCTACTTCATTAAATGCTAATTCACAAAATTCACGAACAGAGTGTTGTTCGCCAGTAGCAATTACATAATCTTCAGGAACTTCTTGTTGCAACATAAGCCACATACATTCTACATAATCTTTTGCATATCCCCAATCACGTAAAGAGTTTAGATTACCTAAATATAGTTTTTCTTGCAAACCGTGCTTAATTCTTGCAGCAGCCAAAGTAATTTTTCGGGTTACAAAAGTTTCTCCTCTTCGTTCTGATTCGTGATTAAAAAGAATTCCATTTACAGCAAATATTTTATAAGATTCTCTATAGTTTTTAGTGATCCAAAAAGCATAAATTTTTGCAACACCGTAAGGACTTCTTGGATAAAATGGAGTTGTTTCGGTTTGAGGGATTTCTTGCACTTTCCCATACAATTCAGAAGTAGATGCTTGATAAATTTTTGTTTTCTGTTCTAAACCACAAATTCTAATGGCTTCTAATAATCTAAGTGTGCCAATTCCATCTGTTTCTGCTGTGTACTCAGGTAATTCAAAAGAAACTTTTACATGCGATTGCGCGGCCAAGTTGTATATTTCGTCTGGTTTTATTTGTTGGATTAATCGAATCAAATTAGTAGAATCCGTCATATCACCATAATGAAGTTTGATTTTTTGTTTGGAATGCAAATCTTTTATTAATGATTCTATGTATAAATGCTCAATTCTTGCGGTATTAAAAGTTGAACTTCTTCTTATTATACCATGAACTTGATATCCTTTTTCTAATAATAGTTCAGCCAAATATGAACCATCTTGACCGTTAATTCCTGTAATTAATGCTGTTTTCATTTATTTTTTATAATTATTTATCTCTTCTTCAAGTAATAAATCTAAAACGGAAAAGAAATCTAATTCATATTGCCATTTTAGTTCTTTTTTTGCTTTTTCGTTAGTCCCATAAATATCTTCAATATCAGATGGTCTATATAAGGTTTTATCGATAATACATTTAGATTTAGAAATATTCAATCGATCAAAAACATAATAAATAATTTCTTTTAAACTAACTGATTTTCCAGAACAAACTAAATAATCTGATGCTACTTCTTGTTGAAGCATTAAATACATAGCTTCTACATATTTTGGAGCATAACCAAAATCTCTTTTTATATCAATATTACCAACATTTAAAAAATCTTTTCTATTTAATGAAATCTCTAAACTTTCTCGAATTACTTTTTTCACAAAGAAGCTGTCATTTCTTAAATAAGACTCATGATTGAATAAAATTCCGCATGATATAAACATTTCATAGTTTTCTCTATAATTTACACAAGTGTAATGAGCTGCAACTTTAGAAATTGCATACGGGCTTACCGGATGAATTACACTGTCCTCATTTATCGGAAGGTTTTTTACTCTTCCGAACATTTCACTACTACTGGCTTGGTATAATTTTATTTTTGGGTTAATTTTTTTTATTGATTCAATTAAATTAAAAACACTTATTGTATTAAATTCAAAAGTAGTAATGGGTTGCAAGTAAGATTGAAAAACAGAACTTTGAGCAGCTAAATTATAAATTTCGTCTGGATTTATATCGTTTATTATTTTTTCTACCGCACTTATATTTAACAAATCACATTTAACAAATTCAATCTCATCGTTTATTTTTAAATATTCTAAATTTGAGAAACTTTTTGAACTTATTCTAATAATACCAAAAACTTTATAATTGTTAGATAACAACAATTTTGCTAAATATGCTCCGTCTTGACCACTAATTCCTGTTACTATAGCTTTTTTCACTTAAAAAAGATTTAAATGCAAATATAAAATTATAAATATAGTAAAGATTTTTTTCTATATATAAATTCAATAATACATTGTTTATAATTAAAATTATTATATAACTTGCAATAAATACATAACGATCAACTTTAACTTTAAAAAATGAGTAATCTTTATTCAAATATTGTTGAACTTTTCAAAAGGGTAATAATTAAAACAAAAGAAGGAGATTTGTTTATATTTATACTTTTGATTTTAATAACAATACCTTTTGCAAATATATTCAACAGTATCAGTATTGGAATTTTGTTTGCAATGGCTTTATTTTTTTTAAAAAGGGATAATTTTAAAAAAGAAACCATATTGTTATTGCCAATATTACTATATATCTTAATGGTTTTATCTCTAATGTGGACAATTGATAAATCTACCACAATAAAAGCATTATCAAAAGAGATTTGTTTATTATTAATTCCATTGGTTTTTATATTTTCAAACATAATTTTCAAGCAAGAAAAAGAGAAAATCACTAAGTTCTTTAGCTATTCAATTGTTTTATTTTCAATGTATTTTATAATCAGAGCATTTTTGAACTACATCATTAATGATACTAATATTTTTTTTGGTCACGAATTAGTAACTAAAGAATTAAACGCCGTTCACTTTTCTACGTTTGTAAGTTTTTCTTTGTTTTATTTTATAGCATATGAAACATATACTTTTAAAAAGGTAATTATTCAACTTTTCTTAATTTCGTTTTTATTGTTACTTCAATCAAAAACAATTATAATAACTACGATTTTCTTAATTTCTCTTTATTTTTTCTTCTATTCAAAATCAGCAAATAAAATGCGATTGAGAAATATTACCTTGTTAGGAATTGTGTTTTTTTCATTTCTTTTTTTTAATAGAATAAAAGAGAAAATTGAATTTGAATTTGAATTGAATAAGGATAATAATATTGGACATACCGTTATTCCAAAAGAAATTGTTGGAGATCGAATTATCAGTATGAAAGAAGCTTGGGAAAATGAAAAATTTGAACAAAATGATTTTTTTTCGGGCGCATCTTTCCGAGTGTATCAATTTAGACTATTTCTAGAAATATTAGCAGAAGAAGATGTTTTTTTTGAAGGTTTAGGATTAAATGCATCTTATAAAAAAATTGAAGAAAAAGGAATAAAATATAATGTTTTTCAAGGGAATAATATTACAGAAGGTTATCAAAAGAAAAATTTTCATAATCAATATATTCAAGTTTTTGCCGAATTGGGCTTTATAGGGTTTGTATTATTAGTTTTAATATTATTTATAAATCTCAAAAACGCATTTCAAAACAAAGATTTCCTTCATATTGCTTTTGCAATTCTAATGTTAAGCTTATTTTTGACCGAATCTTTTTTATGGAGACAAAGAGGCGTTGTTTTCTTTACTGTTTTTTATTGTTTGTTTAATACAACACTTCTAAACAATAAGGAATAAATTTTTACGTTTGTTTAGTTAACATAATTCCTTTTTTAGAAATAATAACTAATGAAAAGAATATTAATTACAGGCGCCGCAGGTTTTTTAGGGTCACACCTTTGTGATCGATTTATCAATGAAGGCTATTATGTTATTGGCATGGATAACTTAATAACTGGCGATTTAAAAAATATTGAGCACCTTTTTAAAGATAAAAATTTTGAATTTTACCACCACGACATCACAAAATTTGTCCATGTGCCCGGGAAATTAGACTATATTTTGCACTTTGCTTCACCTGCTAGTCCCATAGATTATTTAAAAATTCCCATTCAAACTTTAAAAGTAGGATCATTAGGAACTCATAATTTATTGGGTTTAGCCCGAGTAAAAAAAGCAAGAATACTTATCGCATCAACCTCAGAAGTGTATGGAGATCCACTAGTTCATCCACAAACAGAAGAGTATTATGGAAATGTTAATACCATCGGCCCAAGAGGGGTTTATGATGAGGCAAAACGTTTTCAAGAATCGATAACAATGGCTTATCATACATTTCATGGAGTGGAAACTAGAATTGTTCGTATTTTTAATACTTACGGACCAAGAATGCGATTAAATGACGGACGAGTTATTCCTGCTTTTATTGGTCAAGCGCTTCGAGGTGAAGATTTAACAATTTTTGGAGACGGAAGCCAAACACGTTCTTTTTGTTACGTTACAGATCAAGTTGAAGGCATTTATAGATTATTACTTTCCGATTACCATTTACCTGTGAACATTGGAAATCCTGATGAAATTACTATTTCTGATTTTGCTGAAGAAATTATTAAATTAACAGGAACCAAACAAAAGGTTATTTATAAAGACCTACCTGTAAACGACCCAATGCAGCGCCAACCAGACATCACAAAGGCAAAGGAAATTTTAGGATGGACGGCTAAAGTAAAAAGAGAAGAGGGCATGAAAATAACATACGAGTATTTCAAATCACTTTCACCTCAAGAATTAGCAAAAGAAGAACACAAAGATTTCTCAAAATACATTTATTAGTTTGAAGCCAAAAACAGGAAGATATTCAGGATTTATTAGACCTCTAATCGCTTTAATAGATTTATTATTAATAAATTTATTAATTTTAGTTTGTCTTCGTTCGGCCATGAGCAATTTTGGCTATCATTCTATTTTGTCGCTTTCTTGGATAGTTATTTCCTATTATTCAGGGTATTACGAAGTGTATAGATTTACAAAAGAAATTACAATCTTAGGCAAACTAATAAAGCAATTTATTTTTATAAGTTTAATTACGTTCGCTTACGTTGGTTATAAATATAAATATGTAACTCCAGATGAAGTATGGATTTATATTATTTTTTCATTCATTTCTGTTGGTTTTATTAAGTTTTCAATATTTTTTCTACTTAAAAAGTATCGTTTGTTATATGGAGGAAATTTAAGAAATGTGATCATTTTAGGATCTGGAAAAGATGTAGATGAATTAAAATTATTTTTTACAACTAAACCTAATTATGGGTACAATTTATTAAACGTTTTTAGTTTAAAAATAAATAAAAAGGAAGAGATTAAAGCGTGTTATGAGTTTGTAACTAAAAATAATGTTGATGAAATTTACGGCTCATTAAATACACTCAATAGTACGGATTTACAAGGACTAATACATTTTGCAGACAACAATCTCAAAACCATAAAACTGCTACCTGATAGCAAAAATAGAATGTTACGCAATCTAGCAGTAGAATACTATGGCTATGTGCCTGTTATATCTTTAAGAACCATACCTTTAGATAAAATAATTAATAAAAGATTCAAACATTTTTTTGATGTTGTGTTTTCATTACTCGTTATTTTATTGCTTTTGTCGTGGTTAACGCCATTAATAGCAATAATAGTTAAAATGGAATCAAAAGGGCCGGTTTTCTTCAAACAAAGAAGAAACGGCTTGAACTATAAAGAGTTTAATTGTTATAAATTTAGATCTATGCGATTAAATTCAAAAGCTGATTTAGAACAAGTTCAAAAAAACGATCCAAGAGTTACTAAATTCGGAAAAATATTACGAAAGTTTAGTATTGATGAGTTGCCTCAATTTTTCAACGTATTATTAGGTGACATGTCTGTTGTAGGACCTAGACCCCATATGGTTAGTCACACCGAAATTTATGCAAAAAGCGTTGATAAATTTATGGTTAGACATTTTATTAAGCCAGGAATTACCGGTTTAGCACAAATAAATGGTTGCAGAGGAGAAGTTGAAAACGAAAAAGATATTGTAAATAGAGTGAAATTCGATATTTTTTATTTAGAAAATTGGTCTATTTTGTTAGATTTAAAAATTATTCATAAAACAGTTATCAACGCTATTAAAGGAGAGGAAAAAGCCTATTAAACTTTTTTTTCTATCGAAAACGAAGTATTTTTGCCAAACAACATAACGACACAAAACAATGACAATTTTATTACTAGGTTCAGGTGGTCGCGAACACGCATTGGCATGGAAAATGCTTCAAAGCCCAAAATGCTCTTCTCTTTTTGTAGCGCCTGGAAATGCTGGAACAGCAACAATTGCTACTAATGTTTCACTAAACCCTAATGATTTTGAAGCCGTGAAACAATTTGTGCTTCTGGAAAAAATTGAAATGGTAGTCGTTGGACCAGAAGACCCTTTAGTATTAGGGATTTACGATTATTTTAAAAACGATTCTCAAATCAATCATATTCCGGTAATCGGACCTTCAAAAATAGGAGCGCAACTAGAAGGAAGTAAAGAATTTGCCAAAGAATTTTTAGTAAAACACAACATTCCAACAGCTCGTTACGAAAGTTTTACAAAAGATACCGTTGAACAGGGTTGCACATTTTTAGAAACACTTGAAGCACCATACGTTTTAAAAGCCGACGGATTAGCTGCCGGGAAAGGCGTTTTGATCTTGTCGGATTTGGAAGAAGCTAAAACCGAATTACGAAATATGTTGGTGGGCGCTAAGTTTGGACAAGCAAGTTCAAAAGTAGTAATTGAAGAATTTTTAGACGGAATTGAATTAAGTTGTTTCGTTTTAACCGACGGAAAATCCTATAAAGTACTTCCAACTGCAAAAGACTACAAACGCATTGGAGAAGGCGATACTGGGCTAAATACGGGCGGAATGGGAGCGGTGTCTCCAGTTCCATTTGCCGATGCTATTTTGTTAGAAAAAATTGAAACTCGAATAGTGAAACCAACTATTGACGGCCTTCAAAAAGACGGTATCGAATATAAAGGATTTGTTTTCATCGGGTTAATCAATGTAAAAGGCGAACCAATGGTCATTGAATACAATGTGCGTATGGGCGATCCTGAAACAGAAGTGGTAATGCCAAGATTAAAATCTGATTTAGTAGATATTTTTGAAGCAATTGGAAAACAAGAATTGGATAAAATTACATTAGAAATCGACGAAAGAGCTGCCACTACGATTATGGTGGTTTCTGGTGGTTATCCTGAAGACTATGAAAAAGGGAAAGAAATTTTCGGACTAGATAACATTACCGATTCGATACCTTTTCATGCTGGAACAAAATTAGAAAACGGAAAAGTTGTTACAAATGGCGGTCGTGTTATAGCGGTTACTTCGTATGGGAATGACTTTCAAGAAGCCATAAAAAAATCTTATCAAAGTATAGCGAAACTACAATTTGATAAGATGTATTATAGAAAAGATATAGGAAACGATTTATAAAGCTTCCTTGTTCTTAAAATTTATTTTAAAAATGAATGAGCAGTGGTGTCTTGCGCGTCTTCATTGTTTGCTTTAAAAATATTTAATTGCTTAATCCAATAGCGCATAGCAACACAACAAACGATTATAAATAACCAGTTAATAATGTTTGCGGTCCACCAGCTAGATAATTCTAATTCACGGAGCAGATCCATTGGAACAAATAAAAAGTCAACAAAAAGACTTGCAATTCCTTCAAAAAATGATTTCATTTTGATAAAGTATTATATTTACACCACAAAAGTATAAAATATTCGCATGATAGCAAGTTTTTTTGGTAAAACTAGACCATTTAATTATTTAGCCATTGGAATTTTGTTGTTTGTGTTCTTTATTATAAAGACACTAATAACCGCAGAAACCGATGCTTCATGGCTATATTTTGCTCAAGAATTTGGACTGTTTGTTGTTGTGTTTGCGTCAAGTTTTTTAATCAATTTTATTGCACTTAAAAATGAATTAACAAAAAACAATAATTACGCTTTATTATTATTTTTTGTTTTTTTACTTTTTTTCTCGTCCTATTTTCAAAATAAAAACATAATTATTGCTAATTTCTTTTTGTTATTAGCCTTGAGACGACTTATTTCTTTGAAATCGCTATTAGCAACAAAAGAGAAAATTTTTGATGCTTCTTTTTGGATTTTGTTAGCCGGTTTATTTCATTTTTGGAGTTTATTTTATGTTGTTCTGGTTTTTATTGCCATTATTCTTCACGTTTCTAGAGATTATAGAAATTGGGTGGTACCTTTTATTGCTTTGCTAGCAGTAACCATTTTATTTTTTCTAGCCAATAGTTTTTTCGATAATTCCTTACGGAGTTCCTTATTAAGCAAAACGTATGTGAGTTTTAATTTTTATTATTTTGATACCATATATCAACGAATGGCATTGGCTTTATTTGCTGCAATAAGTTTATTTTTCTTTGTTTCTCAAATTTTTGATATTCAAAATAAAGCTTTAAATATGCAATCTTCACACAAAACCATATTATTTTCTTTTATTTTAGGCGTCGGAATTTATGTGCTTTCTGCAAATAAAAACAATGGAAGTTTGGCCTTTTGTTTTGCTCCTATAGCAATTATTGGCGCAAATTTTATAGAGAAAATAGATAATAAATGGATAAAAGAAATTATCGTGTATGGAATGATAATTTCTGCAGTTTTTTTCTATGTGATGCAATTATAATTTACTACCATAAGCTAAATCACCAGCATCTCCCAGCCCCGGAACGATATAGTTTTTATCGTTTAATTTTTCATCCAAAGCAGCAACCCATAAATGACAGGTCGAAGGAAGATTTTTTTCTAAATAATCAATTCCTTCAGGAGCCGCAATTACAACTGCAACATGTATTTCTTTAGGTTTGTGTTCCAAATGCAATTTTTGCAAAACCGCTACAATTGATTGTCCGGTAGCCAACATTGGGTCAATTAAAATAAGATTTTTTCCTTCAAAAGAAGGCGCAGCCTGATATTCGACCAAAATATCAAATTGATCATCATTGTTATAATGATTACGGTAAGCCGAAACAAATCCGTTTTCTGCGGCATCAAAAAAGTTCATAAAACCTTGATGCAATGCTAAGCCGGCCCGTAAAATCGAACATAAAACTACAGGTTCAGCAATTGTTGTGGTGTGTTTAATTCCTAAAGGCGTTTGCACATCAATATTCTTATAATCAAGTGTTTTGCTCAATTCATAGGCCATTATTTCTCCTATCCGTTCAATGTTTTTCCGAAAACGCAAGCTGTCTTTTTGAATACTTACATCGCGTATTTGCGCTAAAAAATGATTAAGAATACTGTTCTGATCTGAGATATAATGAATGTGCATCGATTTTATTTTTTGTAATTCAGGTTAAAAGTACAAAAAATCGCTATTTTTGTACCAATTTAAAAGCTATTATTATGTTTGCCGAATTTGCATTTCCCATTTTTGAACAAAGTATCAAAACCTATCATATTGTTGACGATGTGTATCAACCCGTAGTAAATCCTTTTGAAAAAGGAACAATTGAATATTTGTTATTCGCAAAAAACTGGGTAGACACGGTGCAATGGCATTATGAAGACATAGTTCGTGACCCAAATATTGACCCGGTTGCAGCTTTAGATTTGAAACGTAAAATTGATGCTTCAAACCAAGTTCGTACCGATATGGTGGAGTACATTGATAGTTATTTCTTAGATAAATACAAGAATGTTCAGGTTAAACCAAATGCAAA
>CAMDQL010000057.1 GCA_945905915.1 Flavobacterium psychrophilum | reverse complement strand
TGTTGTCCTACACCACCTGGTCTTAATCTTTGGTCTAAGTTGTTATTTCCTGGCGCAATGTTTATTGTTCCATAATGACCAATGGCTTGTTGAAGTGTAGTAATCACTCCCGTGTGCATCATAGGACCATTTGTTGTACCATCTAATTTTACTAAATCTCTTAAAGAAGGCGCTCTAGTATTAGTGACATCTATACCCGTACCTGCAATTGTGCCAATAATACCATTGTTTCCTGTATTTGGATCGATGTCAAATTCTGGTGCTCTGTGACAACCTGCACAACCTAATCCTCCAGAAGTTCTTACTCCGGAACCATTAAAAGTAGGAGGTGTTAAAAATAAGCTTTTTCCTTGATTTTCTTGAGCCGTAAAATTAGCAAATTGAGCACCATCGTTTGGAGCTAAAGCTCTTCCTGCATCATACTTAGAATCGAATGATTGAATACTTCTTATAAATTGCGATAATGCGGTTTGAATTTTAGTTTCTGTAATTTCTTCCGAACCATAAACAAATTTAAAAAGCTCTCTGTAGTATCCAACTGCATTTAATTTTACAATTAAATCTGAGAAAGATTGATCTCCGTTTTGTCCGCTAAATCCCATTTCTCCATGGTCTTTGATTGGCATACTCGTTTGTGCTTCTAAATTTATAGCACGCTCATCCCAGAAAAATTTGGCTTCATTAGCAAACCTAACATTTATAAGACGCATAGAATGTCTTCCTGTAGTTCCATTAACTCCTTGGCTTGCCACTGCAACATCACCAAATGCATTAGCTTGAATATGACAATTTGAACAAGAAATAGTATTATTTGATGATAATTTTTTATCATAAAATAAAACTCTTCCTAAAGTTGCACCTTTATCAGAAATTATATTCCCTTGTGCATTATTTTTAGTAATATAAGCTGGAACAGCCTGATTTGCATAATTAGCTAAATTTTCAAGATCAATTGAAGAACCAAATTCTGCTTCAACAAATGGATAAGTAGTAACTTCTTCATAATTGTCATCCGAATTATTACTGCAAGACGCTAGTCCGAATAAAGCAAGAAGACTTAAAATAATTTGGTTTTTCATAAATTTTGTATTTAGGGTTAATAATCGTAAGACTTCTATTTTTAAAAAAGGTTTAATTGAATTTGGTTTTTTTTTATACTTTAAATTATTCCTATATTTGAATTTTATTTTCTGACAAACAAAATAAAGTATTTTTTAATTAAGATTGCTATTTAAAATTACGCAATTTTACATATCTAAATTGAAAATTTAATAGATTATAACATGAAATTATTAGAAGGAAAAGTTGCCATTATTACAGGTGCAAGTAGAGGAATTGGTAGTGGAATTGCAAAAGTTTTTGCTGAACAAGGTGCTGATGTTGCCTTTACTTATAGCTCATCTGTTGAATCTGCAACGGCATTAGAGAATGAATTAAATGCTTTAGGTATTAAAGCTAAAGGATATAAATCAAATGCTGCAGATTTTAACGAAGCTCAAAAATTAGTTGACGATGTAATTGTTGATTTTGGAAATATAGATATATTAATAAACAATGCGGGTATTACAAAAGATAACTTATTAATGCGAATGTCTGAAGAAGATTTTGATGCCGTAATTAATATCAACTTAAAATCGGTATTCAATATGACTAAAGCGGTTCAGAAAATAATGTTGAAAAACCGAAAAGGATCTATTGTTAATATGAGTAGTGTAGTAGGAGTAAAAGGAAATGCTGGTCAGGCAAACTACGCAGCATCTAAAGCGGGTATGAACGGTTTTACAAAATCTATCGCATTAGAATTGGGTTCGCGTAATATTCGATGCAACGCCATAGCTCCAGGTTTTATTGAAACTGAAATGACAGCCAAACTAAACGAAGATGTTGTTAAAGGGTGGAGAGATGCTATTCCTTTGAAGAGAGGTGGTACGCCAGAAGACGTAGCTAATGTATGTGTTTTCTTAGCATCAGACATGAGTGCTTATGTTACAGGGCAAATAATTAATGTTGATGGGGGAATGTTGACTTAAAAGTAACTAGTGATAAGTAAATAGCAATTAGTCTATTCCTCTTCACGATTCACTAATTACTAATTACTTAAATATTTATGACAACAAGCACCATCCTTCTAATACTACTTTCGGTTATTATTTCTGGAGTTGTTGAGTTTTATCAATATATATATAGAGTCAAGAATCAATCAAAACTGTATTGGTTTTTGGCTTTATTACGTTTTTGTAGTTTCTTTTTACTTTTTTTATTACTAATTAATCCGATAATTAGTCGAAAATTAATAGAGATTAAGAAAACTCCTTTACCAATAGTCGTTGATAATTCCAAATCTATTTCAGAATTGAAGGCAATTAAAGAAGCATCTGAGTTGTATCTTAAAATTTCTGAAAATAAAGCTATTGCAGAAAAATATGATGTGCAATTGTTTTCATTCGATGACGAAATGGAATCACTTGAAAAATTAGATTTTAAGGGAAATCAATCTAATATTGATGCTGTTGCAAAGAATGTTAGACAATTATACCGAAACACAAATTTTCCGTTAGTTCTATTTACCGATGGAAATCAAACCATTGGTAATGATTATGTTTTTGGATTTCAAGACAATACAACTGTTTTTCCTGTGGTTTTAGGAGACACAACTTCTGTTTTTGATTTAAAAATTAATCAAATAAATGCAAATCGATACGCATTTTATAAAAATAAATTCCCTGTTGAAGTCTTTTTGCAATACAATGGAACTAAAAACTGCACATCCACTTTTGCTATTATGAACGGAAATCAAACGGTTCATAAACAATCAATAGTGTTTTCAAAGGACAAAAAAGTACAATCTATTTCTGTTTTGTTGAATGCAGATAAAGTGGGTATTGCAAAATATAAAGCAATTATATCTTCATCTTTTAAAGAAAAGAATAGCGTAAATAATATAAAGTATTTTGCCGTTGAAGTTATTGATCAAGGTAGTGAAATTGCGCTAATATCCTCAATTTCTCATCCTGATTTAGGTGTTCTAAAACGTAGTATTGAACATAATTTACAACGTAAAGTAACAATACTTAAACCCAATGAAATCAAATCATTACAAAATTATGATATTTTAATATTGTACCAACCCAATTCTATTTTTAAATCTATTTTCGATCAAAATAAAGAAGCTCAACTAAACACATTTATTATCACTGGGACTGCAACAGATTTCAATTTTTTAAACCAAGTACAAACCGATTTGTTATTTAATATGTCGGCACAAAAAGAAGATTATTTAGCAACATTTGAGTCGAACTTTAATTTGTTTTCACAAGCAAATATTGGTTTTGAAAATTTTCCGCCTTTAGAACATAAATTTGGAACAATAAAGGAAAAAGCAAGCGTAAATACGTTACTTTATGCTCGAATTAGAAATGTGCAACTACAAAATCCTTTGTTAACTTTTTCAGAAACCAACAAAAAAAGATCAGCTTATTTATTAGGTGAAAATATTTGGAAATGGCGATTAGAGAGTCATTTAGTAAGTAAAAATTTCACAGATTTTGATTTATTTACGGATAAAATTATTCAATATTTGAATTCTAATGCATCGAAGAAAAATTTAAATGTTTTTTATGAACCATTTTACAATTCGAGCGAGAGTATTGAAATTTCTGCTGAATTTTTCAATAAAAATTATGAGTTTGATGATAAAGCACAATTAACCATTCAAGTGGTAAATTCCAAAACAAAAGCTTTAAAAAAATATGACCTACTAAAATCTAATTCAAATTATAAAGTTAATTTAGATGGTTTGACACCGGGTAATTATTCTTTTAAAATTATTGAAAAAAATTCAAACTCAAATTTTACAGGTTCATTTGAAATCTTAAATTTTGATTTAGAAAAACAATTTGTCAATCCTGATCAATCTCGTTTAGAACAATTAGCATCCAATACTAATGGTACTGTTTACTATACAAATCAAATTGACAATTTAGTTAAAGCATTACTCAAAAACGAAAACTATTTACCCATCCAAAAAGAAACAATTTTAAAAACTCCACTGATTGATTGGCAGTGGGTGTTACTTTTTTTAATTTCTGCATTGGGAATTGAATGGTTTACGCGTAAATACAACGGGCTGCTATAACTTAAGTAAATCTTAAGAGGTTTTTAAGGCTTTCTTAAGCAAGAAGATAATCTTTAAAATCAACTTTGTATAAAATTTATTTTATGAAAGTTGATTATTTATTTTCTAAACGATATGCTGTCTTGTTGGGTTTTTCAAAATGGTTTTTATTATTTTCATTACTGCTTAGAATTTTATTTCTTATTTGGCAACTTAACGATGTGAATTTATCCATATTCAGTTTCTTTAGAATCTTAGGAACTGGATTCCTTTTTGATATTGGCGTACTTTCTTTTTTATATGTACTAAGTTGTTTATATATAGTACTAATTCCTCAAAAATGGATTGGAAAACCATTAGATAAATTTTTTATCTATTCTGGAACAGCAATTACTATCCTGATTTTTGTCTTTACATTTTTTGCAGAAATTACTTTTTGGGAAGAATTTAAATGTAGATTTAACTTTGTAGCAGTCGATTACCTGATTTATACCTTTGAAGTTATTCAAAATATTCATGAGTCTTATCCTTTGTATATCTTAATCCCTACGATGTTTTTGATTTCTGGAATTATTTTTTACTATTTTTATAGGAAGAGTTTGTTTAGTTCAGCATTTAAAACTAATTTATCATTTAAAAACAGATTAGTAAGTCTTATAATTTCAATTTTAATAATGCTATTTTATGTTTTTTTTATAACAAATTCTGATGCTGAATGGTCTAAAAACAGATACAATAATGAAATATCAAAAGCAGGAATTTATTCCTTTTTTGCTGAGCTTAGAAATAACAAATTAGATTTTAAAACATTTTATACTGCTATCTCTGATCAAGAGGCTTTCCATTTGGTACGAGCCAATTTAAAAGAAGATAATGCTCAATTTCTCACTGATGGATTTTCAATAAAGAGAATAATAACGGACAGTATTAATTCAAATGTGAAACCCAATATAGTTTTTATTTTAATGGAGAGCATGAGTGCTAGTTTTATGTCAAGATATGGAAATGAAAAAAACATAACGCCATTTTTGGACAGTATTGCAAAACAAGGATTGGTTTTTAATAATTTATATGCAACTGGTAACCGAACTGTAAGAGGCATGGAAGCTGTTACTTTGTCAATACCGCCAACTCCTGGTCAAAGTATTGTAAAAAGACCAAAAAATGCTAATTTGTATACTATTTCTAATGTTTTTAAGGATAAGAGATATCAATGTAATTTTTTCTACGGAGGAGATGGATATTTTGATAATATGAATGCATTTTATGGTGGAAATGGATTTGATATTTATGATAGAGGTAGAGGCAGTATTTTGAGCGATGCCATTAAATCAACCCGTCATAATATTGAAGATAACGAAGTAACCTTTGAAAATGCATGGGGAATTTGTGACGAAGATATTTACGCTAAAATGATAAAAGTAGCTGATGAATATGATAAAAAAGGAAAGCCGTTTCTTAATTTTATTATGACTACTTCTAATCATAGACCTTATACCTACCCAAACAATAAAATTGATATACCATCTGGATCGGGTAGGGATGGAGCAGTTAAATATTCTGATTTTGCAATTCAACAATTGTTTAAAGTTGCTAAAAATAAACCTTGGTTTAAGAATACTATTTTTGTTTTTGTAGCTGATCATTGTGCAAGTAGCGCAGGTAAAGACGAAATTGATGTTAAAAATTATCAAATTCCAGCAATTATATATGGAAACCAATTCATTAAGCCCCAAGAAATAACCAAATTATGTAGTCAAATTGATGTTTTTCCTACTATTTTTGGTCAATTAAATTGGAGTTATACTTCAAACTTTTTTGGAACAAATGTATTAGCTAAAAACTATGAAGAACGAGCTTTAATGGGGACTTATTTAAAATTAGCACATAAAAAAGATGACCAAATTAACATTTTATCCAACCAAAAAATCAATTCGTCCTATATCTGGAATTCGGTTTCAAATCATTTAAAACCTATTCCCTTAAATCAATCAAAAATAAAGGAGACGATATCTTGGTATCAAGTAGCTGATTATCTGTACTTAAATTCCAAATTAAAATAAACTTAATATTTGCTTAAGCAATTTATTAGGTGCAATATTTTGGTAAAAAAGTTGTTTATTTGTTAAGGTTTAAATGCTTACATTATAATTGCTATAAGTTCGACTTTAGTTTATAAAATTTATAAAAATGAAAAAGATATTATTTACATTATTGCTTTTGGTTTCATACTATGGACAAGCCCAAAATTGGCAAACTGATTTTGAACAAGCAAAAAAAATAGCTAACGAACAAAACAAAAATATTATTATTGTTTTTTCAGGTTCAGATTGGTGTGCGCCTTGTATTAAATTGGATAAAAATATTTGGCAATCAGAAAGTTTTAAAAATGAAGCAGCAAAAGATTGGGTGTTAATCAAGGCCAATTTTCCTAGAAAAAAAGCAAATGAGTTGTCTAAAGAACAAACCGAACATAACCGAAAATTAGCTGATAAATACAATATAGAAGGAAGTTTTCCATTAGTTGTTATATTGGATAAAAACGGAAAATTATTAGGAAAAATGGGATTTAAAAACGTTTCTCCTGAAGAGTATATTAAAATGATTCATGTATTAGAAAAAAAATGAGATTAATAACAATTCTTATAGTAGTATTTGTTACCAGTATAACATTTGGACAGCAGGTTTTTAAAAAGAAGAAAAACTTGTTGGGAAGTCCGTTTGAAATTACGGTTATTGCTAAAGATTCGACTCAGGGAAATCAATTCACAGAATTAGCTATTTCAGAAGTAAAAAGAATTGAAAATTTAATATCCGATTGGATTCCCACAACTCAAATATCGTTGGTGAACCAAAATGCAGGAATTGCTCCAATTAAAGTTGATTTAGAAGTGTTTGAATTGGTAAAAAGAGCAAAAAATATTTCAAAACTAACTGATGGTGCCTTTGATATTAGTTATGCTTCGATGGATAAAATTTGGAAGTTTGATGGCAGCATGAAAGAAATGCCATCAGCAGAAAACATAAAGAGATCGGTTGAAAAAGTAGGATATGAAAATATTATTCTAAATGAAAAAGATACTACGATTTTTTTAAAGAATCAAGGAATGAAATTAGGTCTTGGCGGAATCGGTCAAGGTTATATTGCAGATAAAATAAAAATAGTATTACAAGAAAACGGTTGTGTATCTGGATTAGTAAATATATCAGGTGATATTAATACATGGGGAAAACAACCCAATGGTACAGATTGGACAGTTGGAATTGTTAATCCCTTAAATAAAAATAAAGTTTTTGCAACATTTCCATTAAATGATAGTGCTGTTGAAACATCTGGAAGTTATGAGAAATATGTAACCTTTAACGGTAAAAGATATTCACACATAATTGATCCAAGAACAGGTTATCCAGCAACAGGGATAGTAAGTGTTTCTGTTTTTGCTAAACAAACCGAATTAGCAGACGCTTTAGCAACAGGCATATTTGTATTAGGAATTGAAGTTGGATTAGACTTAGTAAATCAGCTCAAAGGAATAGGTTGCATTATTGTAGATGAAAAAGGAGCAATTCATGCTTCAAAAAATATAGACATTAAAAAATATCAATAAATGAAAAGAATTATTGTTTTAGCCATTATTGTAATCGCTACAATTTCTTGTAATTCTGTTAAAGAATATGACAAGCAATATATTAATGACCCTGATATGAAATTATCAGCAAGAAGCTCA
Organism: Flavobacterium psychrophilum; assembly: GCA_945905915.1. Classification (GTDB taxonomy): domain Bacteria; phylum Bacteroidota; class Bacteroidia; order Flavobacteriales; family Flavobacteriaceae; genus Flavobacterium; species Flavobacterium psychrophilum_S. The sequence continues at coordinate 3,267 of CAMDQL010000057.1, read as the reverse complement.
GAACGATATGAGACTACGTTCCAAGTTTATCGTGAAGCAGCCTCGGGTGCAAATGGAGGAAAAACTGGTGGTGGTTGTGGATGTAACTAATAAGTTGATTATAATGAAAATTAAATTAGTACTAGCCCTATTTTTTTTTAGTAGTATAGTTTTTTCGCAAGTAAAAGACACAACAAATTTGGTCTATAAAAAGCGCGTGTTAGAAGGTATTGAGGTTGATTTTTTATTAAGTTATTATAAACAAGATGGTCTTCATTCCTCAGTTTCTGGCGGAATGGGATCTGAAAAATTAACCGATTTAGCTTCAAATATTACCGTTTCTATTCCATTAAACGATGATAATGTATTAACAGTCGATGCTGGAATTTCTGCTTATACTTCTGCTTCTTCAAGTAATATTAATCCGTTTAATTCTTCTGGAGCTTCAGGCGGAGGTGAAGATGATGATGACGGCAGAGTATCAACGGGTCCTTGGGGCACTCCATGGCAAGCATCTTCAGGTGCATCAGCTCAAGATGCATTAGCTTCATTTGTTATTAATTATAGTCATAATAGTGATGACCGAAATTTTATTTGGAACGCAGATTTAGCTTTTTCAAATGAATATGATTATACTTCTATTGGTTTTGGAGGAGGCGTTAGTAAATTATTCAACAATAAGAATACTGAAATTTCACTTAAAGCTAATGTTTACTTAGATCAATGGCGTCCTATATATCCAACAGAATTGCATGAATATGGAACTTATGGATCAAATTTTCAAAATAACGGCTTTTTCTCCGGTGTTACAATCCTAGATCAAAGTGGCAATGCATCTACAAGTTATCTTCCTAACAAATTTAAGAATTGGGATGCCACAAATAGAAATTCATATTCTGCATCACTTGGATTTTCTCAAGTGGCAACAAAAAGAATGCAGTTTTCTTTATTTTTTGATCTACTTCAACAAGAAGGAATGCTGTCTTCACCGTATCACAGAATTTATTTTGCAGATAAAGCTAATTATTACATCGGACAAGCGCAGTATATTTCGGTTTATGAAACAGCACAAAATAATGGCGTGTATCATTTAGCAGACGATATAGAACGATTGCCATCTACTCGTTTTAAAATTCCTTTTGGTTCCAGATTAAATTATTATGTAAACGAACGATTAACCCTTAGGACTTATTACAGATATTATTGGGATGATTGGGGAATTACTTCTCATACTGCAAGTATTGAATTACCAATTAAATTATCTGATAAATTTACGGTCTCTCCAACATACAGATATTATACTCAACAAAGTTCAAAATATTTTGCACCTTATGAAACCCATTTATCAACAGAAAATTTTTACACCTCTGATTACGATTTATCAACATTTAATGCGCATCAATATGGTTTAGGAGTAAGTTATACCGATATTTTTGCCAATGCTAATATTTGGAAATTCGGACTAAAAAATATAGATTTTAGATTTAATCATTACGACCGAAATGATGGATTAAATGCCAATATTGTTACAATCGGATTTAAATTTGTTCAACAATAAAAGTAATATTAAAAATGCATATTCTAATAGTTGAAGACGAAAAAGGAATTGTAGATTTCTTAAAGCAAGGCCTGGAAGAAGAAGGCTTTACTATTTCAACTGCAACAAATGGAAAGGACGGTTTAGAAATGGCTTTGTCTTTACCAATTGATTTAGTGTTACTTGATTGGATGATGCCAAAAATGACTGGAATCGAAGTTTGTAAAGCAATTCGTGAACATAAAAACACTCCAATAATTTTTTTAACCGCTAAAGACACTGTTCAAGAAACTGTAGAAGGTCTAAAATCTGGGGCAAATGACTATATAAAAAAACCGTTTTCTTTTGAAGAATTATTGGAACGAATTAAAATTCATTTCAGAACTAAAGACGAATCTCAAATTTTCACTCTTGGAAATATTACTTTAGATAAAAATAAATTTCAAGTTTTAATAGATCAAACAGAAGTTTCACTTACGCATCGGGAATTTGAACTCTTGGCCTACTTAATTAAAAATAAAGGTAGTGTTTGTACAAGAACTAAAATAATTGAAGATGTATGGGATATTCATTTTGAATACGATACAGGGGTTATAGATGTATTTATGAATGCTATTAGAAAAAAATTAAATTTAACTAAAGATCAAGATTTAATAAAAACCATTAGAGGAATAGGATATATAGCAAATGACTAAATTTTTTTCATTTTCATTTAAAAATAGAATTGCTTTTAATTATATTATTAGTGGCGCATTTCTTATCGCAATAGTTTTTCTATTTATATTTAATATTGTAAAGTTTAGTGTTAATCAACATATAAACGAAGCCCTTCAAGAAGAACTATATAAACATCTTGATGATGTTTCCACAGATTCTAGTGAAACCTACTTAATTCATGTAGATCAATGGCGCGCTAGAGAACACAATTCCATAAGTGTTAATCCAGTGTTTGTTGAATTTTACGATAATAACAAACAACTAATTGATAAATCACCCAATTTAAAAAGCTCAAATTTAAAGTTACTTTCTGATGAACAGAACAATTTATTTATTGATGCTGTTCTAAATGAAATACCGGTTAGACAATTACAAACTGTTATTAGAAACGATAACAAAGTTGTTGGTTACTTAGTTGTAGCAATGTCAATGGAAGATTTTGAAATCGTTCAAATTTTAAAAAACATTCTAATTGTTATTTTTCCCTTAATTCTAATTGCCTTATTTTTCATAGCGCGATTCTTTGCTGGTAGAAGTATTTTGTCAGTGAAAACAATTATTGACACTTCAAGTCAAATTACACGCGATAATTTACAAATGCGAATTCCCTTACCACCAAATAAAGATGAATTATACGCACTTTCTCAAAATATCAATAATTTACTAGATCGAATTGAATATGCTATTGAACGAGAAAAACAATTTACTTCTGATGCTTCACATGAACTAAGAACACCACTAGCAGTAATCAAAGGAACCATGGAGGTGTTGATTAGAAAGCCAAGAAATCAAAAAGAATATGAAGATAAAATTAATTTTTGTATTTCTGAAGTGGATCGGTTGAATAAAATGGTTGATCAATTATTATTACTGGCCCGATTTGAAAATCAAAAGCAAAACATCAAGAATGAATCTGTTTATTTAAATGCGGTACTTTTGGATCAACTCACTCGTTTTTCGGAAAAAATTGCGATCAAAAAAATAACAATTAATTCTGATTTTTCATCTGATTTTTATATCTATTCTGACGCATA
>CAMDQL010000056.1 GCA_945905915.1 Flavobacterium psychrophilum | reverse complement strand
CCTATTGTTAGCGCCATTACAACTAACAATTTTAAAGCCATAGTTTTCTTAATTTTCATACTTAGTAGGTAATAAATTTAGAGTCGCAAGATAATAATTATGTATTAATATGCAACACGTTTTTAAAAATTTGTAAAAAAAATTTTTTTGGAGCGATTTGCTTTTACCTACAACGGCTTATTTTTTATTTTATTGTATTTTGTTGGCTAAAAATAAATTATTTATTTCTCTTTATACTATATTTACTTTATTTGCGTTTTTTAAAACAATGAAAAAGCTCCTTTTATACTTTTTTTTATTAATTTCTTCTTACCTTTTTGCTCAACAAAGTGAAACATTACTTTTAGATTGGTCAAAAGAGGCTGCTTATACAATTGAAGATTATTCGTTTAAAGTACCCCAATTTCAAATAGAAAATTTTGATATTGACATTGATTTTAAAAAAATAAGTTATACAAAAATAATAGATTTCAATAGTTCAAACGCATCTATTTCGTTTACCAATGTAGTATACAAAACCATCTCCATTGAAGAAATGTATGATTTGAATTTGAATTTAATTCCTTCTGATATTAATTTTAAGTCAGAAATCACAAAAGCACGCGACCAATATAAAGGTATTATAAAATTTTCGCCAATTATTAAAGACGGCGGCAATTACAAAAAGGTTATTTCGTTAACCTACACAATCGCTAACGAAAATCAATTTAATAGATCAACTTTTTCAAATCAATCAATAACAAATTCTGTTTTAGCAACCGGTAAATGGTACCGATTTTATGTTGAAAAATCGGGTGTTTATAAAGTTTCAAAATCGTTTTTACAAAGCCTTGGTTTAGAGGTCAACGTAGATCCTAGAACCATTAAAATATATGGTAATGGTGGACGAATGTTACCTTTATTAAATGCAACTGCTTATCCAAATGATTTAGAAGAAAATGCAATACAATTTATTGGCGAAAGCGATGGGGTTTTTGATGCTTCCGATTATATTTTATTTTATGCAGAAGGAGTTGATACTTGGAATTCTGAAAGTTTAACCAGCGTGAATCTTTATGCGGATAAATCCTATTATTATGTTACAGCATCTGGCGGACAAGGAAAGCGAATTCAATCGGCAATAGAGCCATCAGCAGCATCCAGTATTAATTTTTCCCAATTTGATGACCGAATTATTTATGAAAAAGATTTGGTTAACGTTGGAAAAGTTGGAAGAAGGTGGTTTGGAGAACAATTTAATATTGACAATACAAAAACTTTTTCTTTTTCTGTTCCCAATTTAGATTTAACAGTTCCAGTTGAAGTTAAAATTAACACAGCATCTAAATCATTTGGAAATTCATCGTTTAATTTTAAAGTTAACAATCAAGATATCGGTACGGTTACTTTTCCGCAAATTATTTCTAATGGTGGAATTGAAGGTTATGAAACAGCTCTAAATAGAACATTTTCTGCGACAACTAACACCTTGGATTTTTTACTAACGTATGATAATGGAGGTGTGCCTACTGCAAATGGATATCTCGATTTTATTCGCCTTAAAGTAAAACGAAATTTGGTCGGATATGGTAAACAGTTTCTTTTTTCAAATGATTTAGAACAGAATAATATTGGTGTTGGTCAATACACGTTTACAAATGCTGCTGCGATTTCGCAAATTTGGGATGTAACTGACATCTATAATGTTACAAAATATGACAATACTACTGGAGCAAATTTTTCTTTCAAAGTAAATTTAGGAACAGCTAAAAAATATGTTGCTATTGATGAGTCAGATGTTTATGAGCCGTTAAAGGAATCGTCTTCAACCGTGGTTAATCAAAACCTTAAGGGAGCTATTTTTAAAGATAATTTTGGAAATTTTCAAGACATTGATTATTTAATCATTACCCCACAATTTTTAGTAAATCAGGCAGAAACATTAGCAAATTTTCACAGAACTAGTTCGGGAATGATTGTGCGAGTGGTTCCATTGGATAAAATTTACCAAGAATTTTCATCGGGTAAGCAAGATATTGCAGCGATACGTAATTTTATAAAATATGTCTATTGGAATGCTTCTTTGCCTGAAAAGAGAGTCAAATATGTCAATTTATTTGGCGACGCTTCCTATGATTATAAGGAGCGAATTTTTAATAATACTAATATTGTTCCTGTTTTTCATGGTTTTAACCCTTCAACAAACGAAATAAACAATTCCTCAAATTTTTCTTTGTATTCTTCTTTCATGTCTGATGATTTTTATGGATTAATGGATGATTCAGAAGGAACCATGACCGGCAGTTTTGATGGAATTGACATTGCTTTAGGAAGAATGTTAGTTTCATCAACTACACAAGCGGCAGAAATGGTCAATAAAGTATTAGAATATCATGATGAAAAATCATACGGAAGATGGCGTAATAACTTTGTGATCTATTCTGACGATGCTGATAATTCAACTGACGCTACATTACAAGTGGGTTTGAATAATCTTGTAGATGTATTAACGACTCAAAAACCCTTTGTAAACGCAAAAAAAATCCATACCGACGCCTATGTGCAACAAGTTGCTGCAGGTGGAGAACGTTATCCAGAAGCCAAAAAAGATTTTTTAGATGCACTACAATTAGGCGCTTTAGTATTTAATTATTTTGGGCATGGCAATGAAGAATTTTTAGCAAGAGAACGGTTATTTGAAAAATTAGAAGCCCAAAATTTAACCAATAGATATAGATATCCTTTATTTGTTACAATTACTTGTGAATTTACTCGTTTTGATGACCCAAATCGTTTTACTGGTGGAGAATATATGTATTGGAATAAAGCAGGTGGAGCAATAGGATTAATTGCCACCACCAGACAAATAGGAGTTTCTACTGGATTTACCATGAATAATCTTTTAACCGAAGATTTATATGCTTATGGTTCAACAAATTATCCAACTATTGCAGAAGCACTAAGATTAACTAAAATAGCAACCGGTTCCGATAATCGTAGGGTTGTTTTCTTCATTGGTGATCCAGCATTAAAATTGGCAATACCAAAACCTAAAGTCGTACTTACAAAAATAAATGATGTTCCTGTTTCGCAACCATTACCCGTTTTGCAAGCCTTGAGTTTGGTTAAAATTTCGGGTGAAGTTAGAGATGAAAACAATGTTTTACAATCAAATTATACAGGTGATTTAGCAGTTCAAATTTTTGACAAAGAGATTAATAGAAGCACCCTTGGAAACGATGGAACCACAGATTCTAATGGGTTGATAATTATGAATTTCAAAACCTTAGGCGAAACCATTTTTAGAGGAAATGCATCGGTAGTTAATGGTCAATTTGAATTTAGTTTTATTGTTCCTCAAGACATTAGAATCCCTGTTGGAAATGGAAAAATAAGTTTTTATGCCAAAACAACGGGTGCAATTTTAGAAGATGAAACAGGGTTTGATCAAACAATTCAAATTGGTGGTGTAAACACTACTGCAACTGCTGATACTTCTCCACCAACTGTTCGTTTACACATGAATGATGAAGCATTTGTTTCGGGCGGAATTACCAATTGTGCTCCTATATTATTAGCTTTTTTATCGGATGAAAATGGAATTAATACAGCAAGTGGCATTGGGCATGATATTGTGGCTATTTTAGATGGTGACGAGTCAAATCCTTATGTTTTGAATGATTATTATGAAACTGAAAACGATGATTATACTAATGGATCCATTCGATTTCCATTTAGAGATTTAGCACCCGGCATGCACACAATTTTATTTAAAGTATGGGATGTATATAACAATTTAATTACATCAGAAATTCAGTTTAATGCCATTTGTTCAAATGATGGATTGCGCCTTGAAAAAGTCTTGAATTATCCAAATCCATTCGTGAGTTATACAGAATTTTGGTTCAATCATAATATGCCATTTGAACCCTTAGATGTTCAAGTTCAAATACTTACTATTTCAGGAAAATTAGTAAAAACCATCAACCAACAAGTTGTGTCTGAAGGTTTTTTGAACAGATCAATTACTTGGGATGGGAAAGATGATTTTGGTGATAAAATAGGAAAAGGAGTATATGTCTATAAGTTAACGGTTAAGTCAGTTACAACTGGTAAATCAGCTGAAAAGTATGAGAAACTTGTAATCCTATAATAAAATACTATATTTGTGAAATTAATACCTTTAGTAAAATGAAAAAAATTGCTTTATTATTATCCCTTGTTGTAGTGGGTCAATTTGCAAAAGCACAAGAAACCAATAACCGCGTTATTACTACCGGAGTACCTTTTTTATTAGTAGCCGCAGATGCTCGCTCAGCAGGTATGGCCGATATGGGTGTCGCTACTTCTGCCGATGCTTTTTCGCAACAATACAATCCGGCAAAATATGCTTTTTCATTGCAAAAGCAAGGGTTTTCTATAAGTTACACGCCATATTTAGTGAGCATTGCAAATGATATTTCATTAGGTCAAATAACATATTATAATAGAATTAATGAACGTAGTTCCTTTGCAGGATCATTGCGTTATTTTGGTTTAGGTGATATTGAGTTTAGAGAAACAGGTGATCCAAATGAAATTCCAAGAGTGGTCAATCCAAATGAGTTTGCGCTTGATGGTTCTTATTCGTTAAAACTAAGTGATCGATTTTCAATGGCAGTAGGCGGAAAGTTTATACGTTCAGCTTTAAAAACTGTGGATGCAAATAATGATGCTACTGCTGCTACAACTTTTGCTGTTGACGTTGCAGGATATTATCAATCGGAAGAAATAGCATACACCGATTTTAATGGCCGATGGAGAGCAGGATTTAATTTCCAAAATATGGGACCAAAAATCAGTTATGATAATGATGAATTTAATAACAATTTTTTACCAGCTAATATGCGTTTAGGAACTGGTTTTGATTTTGTTCTTGACGAATATAATAAAGTAGGTGTCACTGCCGAAATAACAAAACTTTTAGTGCCAACTCCTCCAGCATTAGTAGCTTCAGTTGATACTAATAACAATAATACAATTGATCCAGCTGAAGAACAAGCGGCTGATGATGCCTATATTCAAGCTTTAAATGAATACCGAAAAACGGGTTGGGCACAAGGTATTTTTAAATCGTTTAATGACGCTCCTGATGGGTTTTCAGAAGAGTTAAGAGAATTTACTTGGGCTTTAGGAGCAGAATATACTTATCAAGATTCTTTTGCACTTCGATTAGGATTTTTTAATGAGCATGAATCAAAAGGAGCAAGAAAATTCTTCACTATGGGTGCAGGTTTTAAGTATAATGTAGTAAAAGTAGATGTTTCTTATTTGTTTTCTGCTTCAAAAGTGAGAAATCCATTAGAAAATACATTACGCTTTTCACTCACATTTAATTTTGGAGATGAATATGACGAACTATAAAAATAAAATTAATATAGCTAACTATCCAAATTCGTAGAATTTGGATTTTTTTTCCATACATATGAAGCAAATAACCATTAATACAGTGATTTCAATCCTCTCAAAAGAAGAGTTGTCCCCACAAGAAATTAATTTAATGAATCAAGCTTTTGAAGCTAGAGCTAATGCTTATGCGCCTTATTCAAAATTTACGGTTGGCGTAGCAATTTTGTTAGACAATGGAGTAGTGGTGCAAGGTTCAAATCAAGAAAATGCAGCTTATCCATCAGGGCTATGTGCTGAACGCGTAGCAATTTATTATGCAGGTGCGATTTATCCAAACGCAAAAATGCTACAAATGTTTATCACTGCATCACCTAAAGATAGAAATCTAACAGAACCAATTCCGCCTTGTGGAAGTTGCCGTCAAGCTATTGCAGAATATGAAATGAAGCAAGATATTCCTATAGAAATTTTATTTATGGGCGCCGAAGGACCTATTTATAAATCAGATTCTTTAAAAAATATTTTACCTTTAGTTTTTGATAAAAATAATCTATAACGATTTCGTAAATTTTTTTATCGATTTAATATAAAAAAACGAAAAAATCATAGAATTTAATTTTTTCAGTACGATTCTATGTAGTATTTTTGCTTTTCGTAAAATTGGAATCATATAACGATTTACAATCAATAGAATTAAAAAAAACAAACAAACAACAATGAAGCCAATAACCAAAGAAGTTTACCTTAAGTGGTATGAAGACATGCAGTTTTGGAGAAAATTTGAAGATAAATTAGCTGCTGTTTACATCCAACAAAAAGTTAGAGGATTTTTGCATTTATATAACGGACAAGAAGCAGTACTTGCTGGAGCCATTCACGCAATGGATTTGTCTAAAGATAAAATGATTACCGCATATAGAAACCACGTGCAGCCAATTGCAATGGGAGTTGATCCTAAAAAAGTAATGGCTGAATTGTATGGAAAGGTAACGGGAACTTCAAAAGGAATGGGCGGATCTATGCACATTTTTTCAAAAGAACACGGCTTTTATGGTGGTCACGGAATTGTAGGTGCTCAAATTCCAGTAGGAGCAGGAATAGCTTTTGCCGATAAGTATTTTGAAACAGGCGGTGTAACTTTAACCTATTTTGGTGATGGTGCAGCACGTCAAGGTTCTTTGCACGAAGCCTTTAATATGGCAATGTTATGGAAATTACCAGTTGTATTTATTGTTGAAAACAATGGTTACGCAATGGGAACTTCAGTAGAAAGAACTGCAAATCATACCGATATTTGGAAATTAGGTTTAGGATACGAAATGCCATGTGGCCCTGTTGATGGAATGAATCCAATTAAAGTGGCAGAAGCCATGCACGAAGCCATTGAAAGAGCACGTCGTGGAGACGGACCAACATTTCTTGAAATGAAAACGTATCGATACAGAGGACACTCAATGTCTGATGCTCAATTGTATAGAACGAAAGATGAGGTTGAAGAATACAGAAAAATTGATCCAATAACGCAAGTTTTAGACATTATCAAAGAGAAAAAATACGCTACAGATGCCGAAATCGAAGCAATCGATCAAAGAGTTTCAGATTTAGTCGCTGAATGTGAAAAATTTGCTGATGAATCTCCGTTTCCAGAAGTGAGTCAGTTATACGATGTTGTCTACGAAGAGCCAAATTATCCATTTATACCTCATAAATTATAAAGAATATGGCACAAATTATAACTATGCCCCGTTTGAGTGATACAATGACAGAAGGAGTTGTAGCCACTTGGTTAAAAAAAGTTGGGGCCACAATAAAAACTGGTGATATTCTTGCAGAAATTGAAACTGATAAAGCCACGATGGAATTTGAATCATTTCATGATGGTGTATTATTGCATATTGGAATTCAAGAAGGTCAATCTGCTCCGGTAGATTCATTATTGGCAATTGTTGGAAAATCTGGAGAAGATATTTCTGTCTTATTAAGTGGAGGAACTGCTGCTGAAAATAAAGAAGAAAAAGTTGAAGTTAAAGAAGAACTCCCAACTCCCAGCTCCCAACTCCCAGCTAATGTAAAAGTGGTTACGATGCCTCGTTTATCAGACACGATGACAACAGGTACTGTCGCAACTTGGTTAAAAAAAGTTGGAGATACAGTAAAAGAAGGAGATATCTTAGCCGAAATTGAAACCGATAAGGCTACCATGGAATTTGAATCATTTAATTCAGGAACTTTATTATATATTGGAATCCAAGAAGGCGATTCAGCACCAGTAGATGCTGTTTTGGCCATTTTAGGTCCAGCAGGAACAGATATATCACAAATTGCAGCCAATTATAAAGTTGGAGCAGTCGCTGATTCCGAAACTTCGGAACCCAAAGTTGAAGAAAAAGCTATTTCTCAAGTAGAAACAACAGGCAATCAACAACAAACAACAAACAATACCGATAGAATCTTTGCTTCGCCGTTAGCTAAAAAAATTGCACACGACAAAGGAATTAATTTATCACAAGTTTCAGGTTCGGGAGAAAACGGAAGAATTGTAAAAAGTGATGTGGAAAACTTTACACCTAGAGCAGCATCGTTTTCAAATGCTGTTGCAGATGGAGTTAATTCGTTTTCAAATGTTAAGCCATTTGTACCAACAGGTGAAGTCTTTAAAGAAGAAATTACCAATTCGCAAATGCGTAAGACCATTGCTAAACGTTTATCAGAATCTAAATTTACAGCACCACATTATTATTTAACTATTGAGTTGGATATGGACAATGCAATAGCTTCAAGAAACATGATTAATGGATTACCAGAAACCAAAATTTCTTTTAACGACATGGTTATCAAAGCAAGTGCAATGGCATTGAAAAAACATCCACAAGTAAATTCTCAATGGAGAGAAGATGCTATGGTAATTAATCACCATGTAAATATTGGCGTTGCTGTTGCAGTTGAAGACGGATTAATGGTTCCGGTATTGAAATTTACAGATGAAATGAGTTTAACGCAAATAGGAGCAACTGTAAAAGACCTAGCAGGAAAAGCAAAATCTAGAAAAATTCAGCCTGCTGAAATGGAAGGAAGCACTTTTACCATTTCAAATTTAGGAATGTTTGGAATTCAATCATTCACTTCAATCATTAACCAACCCAATTCTGCCATTTTATCGGTTGGAGCGATTATAGAAAAACCGGTGGTTAAAAAAGGTCAAATTGTGGTAGGAAATACGATGACCGTTACTTTAGCTTGTGATCACAGAACGGTGGATGGTGCAACAGGAGCTCAGTTCTTACAAACGTTTAAAGCGTTCATGGAAAACCCTTTTGCAATGTTTGTTTAAATGATTATTTAATATTTTAAGATCCCGAAATTTCTTCGGGATTTTTTTATTTCTTATTTTTACTAAAAAATAGCAACTATTTTGAAAAACATCATCATCACAGGAACTTCTCGCGGTATTGGATATGAATTGGCCTTACAATTTGCAAATGCCGGACATCAGGTTTTGGCCCTTTCGCGAAAAACACCCAAGGAATTAATTGAACACGAAAACATAACGTGCTTGTCAATCGATATTTCTAATCCAGAAGAATTGCTTCAAGTAGAACAATTTATCAACCAAACTTGGAAGAAAGTAGCCGTATTAATTCACAATGCAGGAAGTTTACTGCACAAACCTTTCGGTCAAATTTCTGCAGAAGAATTTCAAAGTATTTATAAAGTTAATGTTTTTGCGGTTGCCGAATTGACAAAAATTTGTATTCCCTTCATGGAAAAAGGAAGTCACGTGGTAACAATTAGTTCTATTGGAGGCATTCAAGGGAGTATGAAATTTGCAGGATTAGCCGCTTATTCATCAAGTAAAGGAGCTGTAATTACACTTTCTGAATTATTAGCCGAAGAATACGCAGCACAAGGTATTGCCTTCAACGTTTTAGCACTTGGAGCAGTAAATACCGAAATGTTACAAGAAGTGTTTCCAGGATATGTTGCACCAATTTCAGCTAAAGAAATGGCAGATTATATTTTTAATTTTGCCTTAACGGGAAACAAATATTATAACGGAAAAGTATTGCAGGTTTCATCTTCAACGCCATAAATAATTGAGCGAAGTTTTACAAAAATATCTTCCAGAACACGCGGTTACTCATTGTTTTGAGCTAATCAAAGACAATCATGTGCATTTAAAAATTGTCAACGAACGCATTACACGTCATGGAGATTATCGTAAGGATGCTCAGGGTTATCATTTGATTACGGTAAATGCTAGTTTGAATAAATACCGATTTTTAATGACCCTAATTCATGAAATTGCTCATTTAGTTGCCTTTGAAAAATATGGTCGTCATATAAAACCTCATGGAGAGGAATGGAAACTCACTTTTCAACGATTAATGGTGCCTTTTATTCGACCCGAAATTTTTCCTCACCAATTATTGGCTTTATTGGCAAAGCATTTTAAAAATCCAAAAGCAAGTAGCGATACCGATGCAAAATTAGCTATTGCCTTAAAGCAGTTTGATCAAAAAGAAACCGATAAAAATTATATCTTTGAAATTCCTTTTGGAAGTCATTTTAGAATTCATAATGGAAAGATTTTCAAAAAAATTGCTTTGCGTGTCAAACGATATGAATGTCAGGAAATTAGTTCTGGACGATTATATTTGTTTCAGCCCAATGCAGAAGTTGAATTGTTGCCGAGTTGATTTAAAAATGAAAAATAACGATTTCAGATTAAAAAGCTAAATGAACAAAAATTATTACGCAATATTGATGGCTGGTGGTGTTGGATCCCGTTTTTGGCCAGTAAGCACAACAGAATTTCCAAAGCAATTTCATGATATGCTAGGAACTGGTGAAACTTTGATACAAAAAACATTTTCAAGGCTTTCAAAACTAATTCCGATTGAGAATATTTTAATTTTAACCAATGAAAAATATAATGATTTAGTTTTAGAACAGTTGCCGCAAGTTTCACAATCACAAGTTTTATTAGAACCTGCAATGCGAAATACAGCGCCTTGCATCTTATACGCTTCACTTAAAATTCAAAAGCAAAATCCAGATGCTGTTATGGTGGTTGCGCCAAGCGATCATTGGATTGAAGATGAAGCAGCATTTGTTAATGACTTGCAGCAGTCGTTTGGTTTTTGTACTGAGAACAACGCCTTAATGACACTTGGAATTCAACCTACTTTTCCAAATACAGGTTTTGGATATATTGAATATAATCAAGAGGCAACATCCATTAAAAAAGTAGCCCAATTCAGAGAAAAGCCTGATTATGAAACGGCAAAGGCTTTTTTAAAAAGTGGAAATTTTGTTTGGAATGCGGGTATTTTTATTTGGTCTGTACAAGCTATTACTGCTGCCTTTGAAAAGTTTCAGCCGGTAATGAATAATTTGTTTTTATCGGGTTTAGATAGTTTTAATTCAATAGACGAACATTCGTTTATAACTGCAAATTATGCGTTAGCAGAAAACATTTCCATTGATTATGCCATACTCGAAAAAGCTCAAAATGTATATTTACTTCCTGCTTCCTTTGATTGGAATGATTTAGGAACTTGGGGCTCTCTTCATGAAAAATTAGACAAGGACGAAAACAATAATGCAGTTGTAAATGCAACTGTTGTATTGGAAAACGCGTCAAATAATATTATTAGAACTGCTTCAAAAAAATTAATTGTAATTGATGGTTTAAACGATTATATTATAGTTGATAAAGAAGATGTTCTGTTAATTTATCCCAAGGGTAAGGAACAAGACATTAAGAAAATAGTTTCTAAAATAAATTAAACTATTTTACATCGTCTTCCAAATACATTTTTCTAACGCGTTTAAATAATTCAGAGGAGTAGACAAAATCGGTAACCGCTTCATTATCTGTTTTGAAGATTTCTTTATTGGTACCTTCCCATTCTAGTAATCCGTTTTTAAGA
>CAMDQL010000055.1 GCA_945905915.1 Flavobacterium psychrophilum | reverse complement strand
CAATCGCCTAAAAAAAGTGGAAAAACAACGACCATTTTGATGAATGTCATTCAGCGAATGGAAAAACCCGTGGGCGAAAGTACCCGTGCTTTAGTTTTGGTTCAAGACAAGGAAAAAGTATTGGAAGCGTTGGAAACATTCAAGAAAATGAATCATTATGCTAATTTGCGAGTTTTTGGTGTGCATGAAAAAGGAGATATGGATTATGATAAGAACCAAATTTCATTAGGTATGGACGTCTTGATTGGCACTCCTATTCGTATTAATGAAATGTTTTCCTCGGCAGGATTTAATATGAATACGATCAAAATGTTTGTGGTTGATGACGTAGAAGAAATGTTGCGTAAGCGAGAAGATTCAATTATTCAACGCCTTTCTATGAGTGCCGAAAAAACGCAACGTTTGTTTTTTTGTTCTCAAATTACAGAACGTGTTGAAATTTTAGCCGATAGAATAATGATAGAGCCGCTTTTTTTCGAAATGGAAGATTAAATAAAATAATTATGGGAATAATGAAAATTTTTTCGGGAAGCGAAATTCTTGCCGAAACATTAAAACAAAAAATTGAAGCCGTAGGCGTTGATGTAATGAAGAAAGACAATTTACAATCGGCTCGATTAGCAGGTTTTGGAAACACTGATTTGGCTGTAGAATTATTTGTAGATGAACGCTATTATGGAAAAATTAGTCCCGTTTTAGAAGAATTTAGAATGAGTTTGTAGGTTGTATACATAAATAACTTTAAGCTTCTGTTTTGCAGGAGCTTTTTTATTGCTTTAAAACATTCTAATTGCCTAATTCACTAATTAATCTATCTTTGCACCTTTCAAAAAATTCAGTAAATAAACTTTTTCCTTTTAAAAATGATTACAGTAAACGACATAGCCGTAGAATTTGGCGGAACCACGCTTTTTAGTGAAGTAACTTTTGCCATCAATGAAAACGATAAAATTGCCTTAATGGGTAAAAATGGCGCCGGAAAATCTACGCTTTTAAAAATTGTTGCGGGTGAAAATAAACCTTCTCGAGGCGTTATTTCCGCACCAAGCGAAGCTGTAATTGCTTATTTGCCTCAGCATTTATTAACTTCTGATGATTGTACCGTTATGGAAGAAACATCAAAAGCGTTTGCGGAGGTGTTGAACATGAAAAAAGAAATCGACGAAATTAATGAACAATTAACGGTTCGTACTGATTATGAAAGTGATGAGTACATGAAATTGATTGAGCGTGTTTCGGAATTATCTGAAAAATTCTATTCAATAGAAGAAGTAAATTATGAAGCGGAAGTTGAAAAAGTATTAAAAGGATTAGGTTTTGAACGTGAAGATTTTAACAGACAAACATCAGAATTCTCTGGAGGTTGGAGAATGCGAATTGAGTTAGCAAAAATCTTATTGAAAAAACCCGATTTAATTCTGTTAGATGAGCCTACCAATCACATGGATATCGAAAGTATTCAGTGGTTAGAGGATTTCTTGATTAATCAAGCAAAAGCCGTAATGGTAATTTCCCACGATAAAACCTTTGTGGATAATATTACCAATCGTACTATTGAAGTTACAATGGGACGCATTTATGATTACAAAGCAGTGTATTCTGAATATTTAGAATTGCGAAAAGATAGAAGAATTCACCAACAAAAAGCATACGACGAGCAACAGAAATTCATTGCCGAAAATCAAGCGTTTATCGATCGTTTTAGAGGAACTTTTTCCAAAACCGAATCGGTGCAATCGCGTGTAAAAATGTTGGAAAAAATTGTTCCCATTGAAGTGGATGAAGTAGATACTTCAGCTTTAAAATTGAAATTCCCGCCTTCGCCTCGCTCTGGACAATATCCTGTGGTGGTTGAAGGTTTGTCAAAATCATATGGCGATCATGTAGTATTCAAAGATGCTAATATGGTAATCGAGAGAGGTCAAAAAGTAGCTTTAGTTGGTAAAAACGGAGAAGGAAAATCAACCATGATTAAAGCAATTATGGGTGAAATTGATTTTGATGGTAAGTTAGAAGTAGGTCATAACGCTCAAATTGGCTATTTTGCCCAAAATCAAGCGTCGTTATTAGATGGCGATTTGACTATTTTTGAAACGATTGACCAAATTGCAGTGGGTGATGTGCGTACAAAAATCAAAGATTTATTAGGAGCGTTCATGTTTAAAGGCGATGATATTCAAAAGA
Source organism: Flavobacterium psychrophilum (assembly GCA_945905915.1). Lineage (GTDB taxonomy): Bacteria > Bacteroidota > Bacteroidia > Flavobacteriales > Flavobacteriaceae > Flavobacterium > Flavobacterium psychrophilum_S. The sequence goes on along the minus strand of CAMDQL010000055.1, from coordinate 9,192 downwards.
AAGTAAAAGTACTTTCGGGTGGCGAAAAAACGCGTTTGGCCATGATTAAATTGTTGTTAGAACCAGTAAATGTGTTGATTTTGGATGAGCCAACAAATCACTTGGATATGAAAACTAAAGACATCATCAAAGATGCTTTGCGCGATTTTGACGGAACATTAATTTTAGTTTCTCACGACCGTGATTTCTTGGATGGTTTGGCTGAAAAAGTATTTGAATTTGGTCACAAACGTGTTAAAGAACATTTTGAAGACATTAAAGGATTCTTAGCACACAAGAAAATGGATTCGTTGAAAGAGATTGAGAAATAATTTATTATTTTTTCAGTTTTAATTTATAAATTTTAGACTCTAAAAGTTCGGTGTCATTATCCTCGCATAACAAAAACTCAAATTCAGTTGCAGATTCTTTATAAAATGTAATGCCTTCGAATTTATGTTGGTCAGAAATTTCTATTGTTTTTTCAACCTCAAATGTTTTTGGGTTTAAAATCCCAACTAAAGATCCAAAAATTTCGCCATCTAAGTAGGTTGAATTGCTATTTTCAGCCGAAGCTAAGAAATAAAATTTATCATGAACTAAAATTGCATCGGTAAAAGTATATTCAACGGAATTAATTTTAGGAAGCGAAATAGGATGAAAGTACATTGGTTTTGTTTTATCATCTTCAACAATAAAAAGTCCATTTTTTCCAGTTCCACCATTCCCTCTTTGAAATAAGTACATTTTGTCTTCAATGCTTATAGCTCCTTCAATATTTAATTCGTCTTTTTTTAAATTGGCTAGCTTTCTAAGCTCAATGTATAATTTGTTTAAATCTTTTTGCTTTATTTTTTGATTTTCTAGATGATAAGTCATCATTAGATTTCGATTTTCTGTAGAACCTGAACCAAAAAGATATAGTTTGTTTTCGTTTTTGGTAATCGATTCAAAATCAAGTTTTTCTTTTTTTGGAATATTTTCTTCTGGATTAGTATTCAGTGCAATTTTGGTAAGTTCTTTTTTATTAATCTGATATTCATATAAATAACTGCTGTTATCTGAAATTATATACAACGAATCATTATGAAATAATAGTCCAGATGCTGAACCTATTCCAATTATATTTAAAAAGACTTGAAGTTGAAATTTTTCCATAAATTTTAAAATACTATTTTAGTTTCAAAAAGTCTTTAAAAATACTATTTTTACACTAAAATAAAACAAATTTTGGTAAAAGATACTTAAATTGTTTTGAAGTAATAAAAGCGTTAAAAGAAAATGAAAATATATACAAAAACAGGTGATTCAGGAACTACGGCTCTATTTGGTGGAACTCGTGTATCTAAACACCATATTCGAATTGAAAGTTATGGCACGGTAGATGAATTAAATTCGCATATAGGCTTAATTCGGGATCAAGATATTAATCCTTCGTATAAAGAAGTTTTGATAGAAGTTCAAGACCGATTATTTACTGTAGGCGCTGTTTTAGCAACTCCTCCCGAAAAAGAGAAATTAAAAAACGGACAAGCTCGACTTCAAAATTTAGGAATTATTTCTTCAGATGTAGAATATCTTGAAAAAGAAATTGATCAAATGGAAGAGGCTTTACCACCAATGACTCATTTTGTGTTACCTGGCGGGCATACAATAGTGTCATATTGTCATATTGCACGCTGTGTTTGTAGAAGAGCAGAACGTTTAGCGGTTCATTTAAATGACATGGAGCCAACAGATGAAATGGTAATTACTTATTTAAACCGACTTTCTGACTATCTTTTTGTCTTGGCACGAAAGTTGTCTTTAGACTTAAATGCCGATGAAGTAAAATGGATTCCAAGAAAGTAGAAAGTGCTTTAAATACTGACTATTTTGCCTGAAATTTTGATTCGGATAATAACGTTCTTAAATATTTTAAAAAAAAGTAAAAAAAAACTTGACTTTTTAAGTAATAAATTTATTTTTGCATAAACTTAAATCGATAAAAAGATGTATTGGACATTAGAATTAGCATCCTACTTAAGTGATGCACCTTGGCCAGCAACCAAAGATGAACTTATCGACTATGCTATTAGAACTGGAGCACCGCTAGAAGTAGTGGAAAATTTACAGTCTATAGAAGACGAAGGTGAAATCTATGAATCAATGGAAGAGATTTGGCCAGATTATCCTACTGACGAAGATTATCTTTGGAATGAGGACGAATATTAAAAATAAATACACACAACAGAAAAAAGTCTCTTCACTGAGGCTTTTTTTTTGGTTATATTTGCAAACCATTAGAAAATAATAATTATGAGTATCATAAATTCCATATTGAAAGCTTTCGTAGGAGATAAATCAGATAAAGATGTAAAAGCTATTCAACCTTTAGTCACAAAAGTGAAATCATTTGAAAGTGCTTTACAAACACTATCTCATGATGAATTGCGTGCTAAAACATCCGAATTCAAATCTAAAATACAACAAGCTCGCGCAGATAAAGATGCAAAAATTGCTTCTTTGAAACAAGATGCCGAACAAACGCAAGACATTGATGCTCGTGAAGATATTTATGCTGAAATCGATTCAGTTGAAAAAGAAGCGTATGAAATTTCTGAAAAGGTATTAAACGAAATTCTTCCTGAAGCCTTTGCTGTTGTAAAAGAAACTGCACGTCGTTTTAAAGAAAACACTTCAATATCGGTTACAGCTTCACCAAAAGATCGTGAATTATCAGCTTCTAAATCATACATTAAAATTGTAGGTGAAAATGCAACTTGGGCAAACTCATGGGACGCTGCAGGAAAAGCAATTACTTGGGATATGATTCATTATGACGTGCAGTTGATTGGTGGTGTTGTATTGCACCAAGGAAAAATTGCCGAAATGCAAACAGGTGAAGGTAAAACATTAGTAGCAACACTTCCTTTGTATTTGAATGCTTTAACAGGAAACGGAGTCCATTTAGTAACAGTTAATGATTACTTAGCCAAACGTGATAGCACCTGGAAGGCGCCGCTTTTTGAATTCCACGGAATGACCGTTGATTGTATTGATAACCATCAACCTAACTCTCCTGAAAGAAGAAAAGCCTATGAGGCCGATATTACCTATGGAACAAATAACGAATTTGGTTTTGATTATTTGCGTGATAATATGGCACATGCACCCGAAGATTTAGTGCAAAGAAAACACAATTTTGCTATTGTGGATGAGGTCGATTCGGTTTTAGTGGATGATGCTAGAACACCTTTGATTATTTCTGGTCCAGTACCTCAAGGTGATCGTCATGAATTCAATGAATTAAAACCAAAAGTTGATAATTTAGTTGCATTACAACGCAAATTAGCAACCGATTGTTTAACAGAAGCAAAACGCTTGTTTAAAGAAGGAAACAGTAAAGAAGCGGGTTTCAATTTGCTTCGTTCTTACAGAGCTTTGCCAAAAAGTAAAGCCTTGATTAAATTTTTATCAGAAGATGGGGTAAAACAATTACTTCAAAAAACAGAAAATCAATATATGCAAGATAACAATAGAGAAATGCCAAAAATTGATGAGGCGCTATATTTTGTTATCGAAGAAAAAAACAATCAGGTTGAATTAACAGACAACGGAATTCAATATCTATCTCAGGATACAGATGCACAGTTTTTTGTTTTACCCGATATTGGAACTGAAATTGCTCAAATTGAAAAAGAAAACCTTTCTACAGAAGCAGAAGCAGAAAGAAAAGAGGAATTATTTAAAGACTTTTCAATAAAATCAGAACGTATTCATACTTTGACACAATTGCTTAAAGCATACACTTTATTTGAAAAAGACACCGAATATGTGATCATGGAAAATAAAGTTATGATTGTTGATGAGCAAACAGGTCGTATCATGGATGGTCGTCGTTATTCAGATGGTTTACATCAAGCTATTGAAGCTAAAGAAAATGTAAAAATTGAAGCGGCAACCCAAACTTTTGCAACGATTACTTTACAGAATTATTTCCGTATGTACAGCAAATTAGGCGGTATGACCGGAACGGCAGTTACTGAAGCAGGTGAATTTTGGGAAATCTACAAATTAGATGTTGTGGAAATTCCTACAAATAGACCGATGGCTCGTAAAGATAAAGAAGATTTGATTTATAGAACGGTTCGTGAAAAATTCAATGCCGTGATTGAAGATGTTGTTGATCTTTCAAAAGAAGGTCGCCCGGTGCTTATTGGAACCACTTCGGTTGAGATTTCAGAATTATTAAGCCGAATGTTAAAAATAAGAGGTATTCAACACAATGTATTGAATGCTAAAATGCACAAAAGTGAAGCTGAAATTGTTGCTGAAGCTGGAAAACCAGGAGTAGTAACCATTGCAACTAATATGGCGGGTCGTGGTACCGATATTAAATTATCTGACGAAGTTAAAAAAGCAGGTGGTTTGGCAATTATTGGAACAGAACGTCACGATTCACGTCGTGTAGACCGTCAGTTAAGAGGTCGTGCAGGTCGTCAAGGAGATGTGGGTAGTTCACAATTCTACGTGTCACTTGAAGATAACTTAATGCGTTTATTTGGCTCGGAAAGAGTAGCAAAAGTAATGGATAGAATTGGTCTAAAAGAAGGTGAAGTAATTCAACATTCTATGATGACAAAATCGATCGAAAGAGCGCAGAAAAAAGTCGAAGAAAACAATTTTGGAGTGCGTAAACGTTTGTTAGAATATGACGACGTAATGAATGCACAAAGAGAAGTAGTTTATAAAAGAAGACGCCACGCCTTACACGGTGAACGATTAAAAGTGGATATCGCCAACATGATGTATGACACTTGCGAATTAGTCGTTGAACAAAACAAGTTAGCAGGTGATTTTAAAAACTATGAGTTTGAATTAATTCGCTATTTTTCAATTAGTTCGCCAATTTCAGAAGCTGACTTTGGAAAATTGACTGATAGAGAAATCACGGGTAAAACCTATAAAGCAGTTTTAGAACATTATAACGATAAAATTGCTAGAAATGCTGCTGAAGCGTTACCAATTATCAAAAATGTATATGAAAATAATAACGGTCAATATTTACGAATTATCGTTCCGTTTACAGATGGAATCAAGTCGTTAAATGTAGTTACCGATTTAGAAAAAGCATATACTTCTGAAGGTAAAACGTTAGTGACTGATTTTGAAAAAAACATCACGTTAGCTATTGTTGATGAAGCTTGGAAAAAGCACTTACGCAAAATGGACGAATTGAAACAATCAGTTCAGTTAGCAGTTCATGAACAAAAAGATCCATTATTAATTTATAAGTTTGAAGCCTTCAACTTGTTCAAAAAAATGATAGACGATGTAAATAAAGAAGTTATTTCTTTCTTATTCAAAGGAAATTTACCTTCACAAAATCCATCGGATATTCATGAAGCAAAACAAGTGCGTCAAAAACAAAATTATACCGAATCTAAACAAGATTTAGATGGTAATGATGCTGCCAATGAAGCAAGAAGAGCTGGTGAAATGGCAAGTCAAAGACCTAATGTAACTGAAACTATTACAAGAGAAACGCCAAAAATTAATCGTAATGACACCGTAACTATCAAACACGTTATGAGTGGTAAAAGCGAAACCATGAAATACAAAAAAGCTGAAAGTATGTTAGCTTCTGGCGAATGGGTTTTGGTTAACGAATAATTGATTCATTTAAAAATAAACTAATCCTCAATTACCGAAAGTAGTTGGGGATTTTTTATATTTGATAAAATTTCCAAAAATGCAAACAATTCCAACAAATAACATTATTTACACCGAATTTTTCAATCAAGTTAGAGCAAGTATCGCAGCTGGTACTTTTGCTAAATTAACGTTGGCTAAAACCGTTGGGAAACCCGAATTGCAAAACATTTATGTAAAAACTATTGTGGAAGACAAAGTTTTAAAACTTTCGATGACGTATAAAATTTACACTACTGAAAAGCAAGAAGTGATAAAAATCTGTGCTTTGGAAGATTTAGAATCCGAATTAATCTCGCACATCAATAACCCGTTTTTATCCGCTTTATTATTTACTACTGAAGCTGACATCACAATGAAATTAAACAAAAAACGAGTTGCCAGTATTATTGAACAAGCGCCTACTTTTAAAAATGCGGATCAAAATTTAATAGACTTCCTGGCTAGTAATTAATTTGTACCATCAGGAAATATCTTCCCAGGATTCAATATGTTATTAGGATCAAAAACGGCTTTAATGCGTTCCATTAATTCTAAATGTACTTTTGAAAATGCAATATCCATATAGTTTTTCTGTACCAAACCAATGCCGTGTTCGCCTGAAAGTGTTCCTTTTAGACTAACGGTTAATTCAAAAATTTCACGAATCCCTTTTGGAACTTCCGTTTTCCAATTATCGTCGGTCATAGTTCCTTTGATGATATTTACATGCAAATTTCCATCGCCTGCATGCCCATAACAAACCGATTGAAATCCATATTTAGTGCCAATTTCTTTGATGCCTTTTAATAATTTTGGCAATTCATATCTTGGTACAACCGTGTCTTCTTCTTTGTATATAGAATTGGCTTTTACAGCTTCAGCCACAGAACGACGCATTTTCCAGAGGGCGTTTTTTTGTTCTTCGGTATCTGCAAACAATACTTCATCTATTTCAAATTGCTCAACTACAGTTAAAATTTGCTCCGCTTCTTGCATTAATACCTCAGGATAATTGCCGTCAACTTCAATTAATAAATGCGCCTGAATATTGTCGTTCACTGTCACATTTAATCCGTCAACAAATTTCAATGTCCAGTCAATCGCATCGCGTTCCATGAATTCTAAAGCACTAGGTACGATTCCTGCTCTAAAAATAGCGGAAACCGCCTCACAGGCTTGTTCTGCTTTATAGAAGGGAACTAATAATAATACGTTATGTTTATTTTGAGGGATTAATTTGAGTACAATTTTAGTTACAATTCCTAATGTACCTTCACTACCTACCATTAATTGCGTTAGATTGTAACCGGTCGAATTTTTTAAGGTATTAGCTCCGGTCCAAATAACATCTCCTGTTGGTAAAACCACTTCAAGATTCAGTACATAATCTTTGGTAACGCCATATTTTAATGCCCTTGCGCCTCCTGAATTTTCGGCAATATTTCCACCAATCCAACAACTTCCCATACTACTTGGATCTACAGGATAAAGAAGTCCTTTTTCAGCAACCGCTTCACGCAAAACTTGAGTAATCACTCCTGGTTCGGTTGTAATTTGTAAATTTTGCTCATCAATTTCAATGATTTTATTGAATCGTTCCATTGAAATTCCAATACCACCAAAAATAGATAAAGCACCGCCACTTAAACCAGTACGTGCTCCAATAGGAACAGTTGGAATTTTATAAGTGTTTGAAATTTTTAAAATTTGGGCTACTTCTTCTGTATTAGCTGGTTTTACAACAACTTGAGGTGGGAAATTCAAATCTTCTGTTTCGTCATGACCATATAATTTTCGAGTTGCCTCGTCGGTAAAAAGATATGATGGGCCAACAATTTTTTCAAGTTCAGAAAGTATTTCAGGATTTAAATTCATTAGTTTTGAATGGATAAAATTTGCTACATTTACAAAATAAAACTTTTTTTCTTGAGTAAAAGTAATAAAAAATCGGCACTTTCAGAAATTCATGGTGTGGAACAACCTGAAACATTAAGTAGGATTGTAGCCCATCAAATTCAACAATCTCGAAGAAAACAACCTTCGGCTGAAGAATTGATTGCTGGAATTTTAAAAGGTGATATAACCGCCTTAAGTCGCGCCATTACTTTGGTCGAAAGTACCAATCCTGAACATTTAGCTAAAGCGAATGAAGTTATAAAAGGTTGTTTGCCTCATGCAAATAATTCGGTTCGTATAGGAATTACTGGCGTTCCTGGTGTTGGTAAAAGTACTTTTATTGAAGCTTTTGGAACCTATTTAACTTCTATTGGCAAAAAAGTTGCTGTTTTAGCGGTAGATCCAAGTTCGTCTATCAGTTATGGTAGTATTTTGGGTGATAAAACCCGAATGGAAGAATTGGTAAAAGATGAAAATGCATACATTCGACCAAGCGCTTCGGGTGATACATTAGGTGGTGTTGCCAGAAAAACTCGTGAAACTATTATTTTGTGTGAAGCTTGTGGTTTTGATACGATTATCATTGAAACCGTAGGAGTAGGGCAAAGTGAAACCGCTGTTCATAGTATGGTTGATTTCTTTTTGTTATTGAAAATTTCAGGCGCTGGTGATGAATTGCAAGGTATTAAACGTGGTATTATGGAAATGGCAGATACCATTGTAATCAATAAAGCCGATGGTGATAATATTCCTAAAGCCAAATTAGCTAAAACTGAATTTAGTAGAGCGTTGCATTTATTTCCAGCCAAATCTTCGGGCTGGATGCCAAAAGTAACCACTTGTAGTGCTTATGAACAAACTGGAATTGATGCAATTTGGGATATTATCTCCGAGTATTTTGAATTGGTAAAATTGAATCATTATTTCGAACAAAAACGTCAAAGTCAAAACCAATTTTGGATGATGGAAACCATAAACGAACGATTGAAATCGCACTTTTACAATCATCCGAATGTTAGTCAACTATTAGAAGAAAACAAAAAAGCCGTGTTAAACAATGAAATTTCACCTTTTGCAGCGGCTATTAGTTTGTTGGAACAGTACTTTAATAAAGAGTAATTAGCTATTCTTTAAATCTGAACACTATTCCTCTTCGTAACGTTCAATTTCTCTGTCATAGAATTCTCCAGCAATAGTAATTAAATGTTCCATTTCCGATTCCAATTCTTTTTCATCTTCTTCTTCGATGTCTTCTAAAAATTCTACTTCGTCGTCTTTTAAATTGATTACAAATCGTGGATATTCTAAATGGAGTACAAAAATATCTTCAGGAAAATCAGTATTATCTCCGATTACAAATTTTGGTAAAGTCATGATTTTATATTTTGTGTTTATGTTCTATAGTTCTCATTAAACTTGTTCTTTTAGTTGTTTATGAACTAGTTTTTTAGTTAAATAATTAAAGCGAATATACAAAAATATTGCTGCAACTGTTAATCCTGCTAATAATCCGATCCAAATTCCTGTTGCTTTTAATTCGGTATACAAACCCAAATAAAACGAAATTGGAAAACCAATAACCCAATACGCCACAAACGTAATATACATTGGCACTTTTACATCTTGTAAACCACGAAGCGC
>CAMDQL010000054.1 GCA_945905915.1 Flavobacterium psychrophilum | reverse complement strand
TAAATAGATAAAAATGCTTTGTTATATTCTTTAATGTCTAAAAGATTGTTTTTTTTGTTTAAATCTGTAAATAATGAAAGGTAGTAAGTTAAGCTTTCAATATTATTGGCTTCTGAAAAAGCAACCTCATTTACTACCTCATCGTTATCAATTGGTTCATCAGCAGGAATAGCAATTAAAAAAGCATTTTTGATTTCTAAATGTTCATAAGCTAATCGTAATGATTTTGTAACTACTGGGTTTTGTAAATCCAGCGTAATTTCTCTAATTTTCTTTAAGTCGGTTACGATTGATTCCACTGAAAATTTTTTCTTAAGCAGGTCTATTAAATTTTTCTCAAGTAGAAGTAAGGCTTGTTTGTTTTCCATGATTGTTTTAAATGTGAATGACAAAACTAATCCTATTTATAAGATTATACAAACGTTTTCATATTTTTATAGGATATGATACTTTGAATTATAATATACATTATGTAAAATAGAATATTTTAGAATATGAAAGTATCATAAAAATTACTAAATTTGTTAAGTAAATAATATCCACTATTCCATGCAGAATTCTATTGCCGAAAATATAGCTACTTTCCTCAAACAATATGAGCCGTTCAATTTTATTGAATATTCGGATTTAAAAGCTATTGTACTAGATAGTAACATATTAACATTACAAAAAGGTAAAACATTATTTAAAATCAATGATGAATTACATGATTCCTTTTATATTGTATATTCTGGAGTAGTTCACTTGACTAAAGTTTTAGATGCCGAAGAAGTTTTACACTCAAAATGTTATTCAGGAAATTTATTTGGTTTACGACCTTTTTTTGCTAAAAACAACTATGTCCTTAAGGCAACTGCTAATGAAGATGCTGTTTTATATGCTATTCCTATTGCTGTTTTTAAACCCTATCTTACCAAATACACCGCTGTTTTAGATTATTTTTTAGAAAATTTTGCTACTCAGGCTAAACCCAAAAAAGAAAATTACCAACAGTTCAAATCTATTTCTGAAATTGATACTAGTTCTTCAGATACAAATTATTCCTATTTTCAAGATTTACAATATACTACAAGTCCTACTTTAATTGAGGCTAATTCATCAATTAAAAATGTAACGTTAAAAATGATTGCAGATAAATCAAGTCATGCATTAATTACTTACAATAATAAAATAGTAGGATTACTTACTGATGCTGATTTAGCAAAGAAAATTGGTGCTGGTTTGTATCAAATTGATGATGTTGTCAATAAGATTATGAATACTAATTTTATAGTCGTTGATAAAAATATATCGGTGGCTGAAGCCCAACTCTTATTATTAAAAAATGAAACAACTCATTTATGTATAACCGAAGATGGCACTCAAAATTCAGCAATCATTGGCGTTATTTCAGAACGTGATGTTATTAACTCACAGTCAAATAACCCTGGTATATTAATCAAAGAAATTAAATCGGCACACTCATTCGATGAATTAAAATATATTCACACAAAGTATTTAGACATTATTCAAAATTCATTTACAAAAAACATCCCTATTTTTCATATTAATGCCGTGGCAAGTGAGTTATTGTTTTCAATTATTCAGCAAAATATTCAAATGGCTATTGCACATTTGGGCTCTCCTCCTGCCCGATTTGTTTGGTTGGCAATTGGAAGTCAAGGAAGAAAAGAACAACTTTATTTAAGTGACCAAGACAGTCTCATTATTTATGAAGATGTTGCCTCTGAAAAACAACGTGATGTAAAATATTATTTTGTTCAAATGGCTAAAATTGTCATTGGAAATATGGAAAAATTAGGATATTCCTTATGTCCATTTGATCACATGGCTAGTTCTATTAAATGGTGTAGGTCTTTGACAGATTTTGTAAATTTATATCAAAATTGGATGTCGGCTCCAGGGGAAAATGCTGTTAATTTCAGTCCTATATTTTATGATTTTGAATATGTGTTTGGTGAAATTAAAATTAAAGATGCACTTGAAAACGTAATCTATCAAAAAACAAAAAGTAACACACTATTTTTTGACTTTTTAGGAAATAAAGTTTTAAAATTACCAGAAGGTTTAACATTTTTTAAGAATATTGCTGTTGAAGAAAACGGTCCGAAAAAGGAATATTTCGATTTAAAACAAAAAGGATTGCAAGTTTATATTGATGCCGCACGATTATTTGCTTTGAGTTATGGATTAAAAGGAGTTAATAATACTTATTTGCGCTATAAACAATTAGCGATTAGTGATCCGAAAAATGCAGAAATGTATTTAGATTTTGCAGAAAATTATTTGCAATTACAACATTTTAGAATTGAAGAAAGTATTGTTAACGATACAGATGGTTCATTTATAAAGGTTGCTAATTTGAATAAAGTAGATAAAGAAAAATTGAAAAAATGTTTGACTCAATCTGTCGAAGTAATAGAACTCATAAAAGATAAATACCAACTAACACAATTCTCATAAGCAATGCTACAGTGGTTAAATAATAATAAGCATCCCGAATTTTGGAAACAATACAGCACTAATTTCAAAGATAAATCAAACCGTTATGTTGTTTTAAGCATTGAATCTAGTGGTTTAAACACTTCTAAAGATGTGATTTTGGCTTTTTCTGCAGTAACAGTCAATGCCGATAGAATTAAGATTAGAGAAGCGCTTGAACTCTATATATCTTATTCAAAATCTGAGATTAATTTCGATCCAAATGATTTTTTAGTGGTAAGTAAAATAGAAAAAAAAACAGAACGTGAAGCTATTGAATTAATTGTTAATTACATTGGAAATGCTACAATAATAGGACATAGAGTAAATCAAGATATTGATTTTTTAAATACAAGTTTAGCTAAGTTTGATTGTGGAAATTTAAAAAATGAAGCTTTAGATATCGAGATCATGTTCAATAAAGTAAATGACACATCCGGTAAAAAACACCCATTAGATGCTATGTGCAAAGCATTAGGTGTTCCTGTAAGTGAACAAATTTCAGTTGCTGATGATACATTTTCAATAGCAATTTTATTTTTAAAGTTAAAAACTATTTTAAAAATTAAGTAGTTGTGATAAGTTTTGAATTTTAAAAAGATCTCATAAAAAAAACTGCTCCATAACTGAAGCATTTTTTTATCCAATAAAACCGAAAACTAGAGTTTACCTTCTTTTATTTCTTCCACTATTTCAGGATTTAGTAATGTTGAGATATCTCCAAAGTTAGAGAAATCACCTTCCGCAATTTTTCTTAAAATACGTCTCATAATTTTTCCAGAACGTGTTTTTGGTAAACCAGATACAAATTGAATTTTATCTAATTTAGCAATCGGTCCTACTTGGTCTGAAATTAATTGATTGATTTCTTTTCGTAAATTATCTTGATTTCTAGTTTCGCCTGTTTCTTTCAAAATAACAAAACCATATAACGCATTTCCTTTGATATCATGAGGAAAACCTACAATAGCACTTTCTGCTACTGCTGGATGCTCATTAATAGAATCTTCAATTGGAGCTGTTCCTAAATTATGTCCTGAAACAATTATTACATCATCTACTCTACCCGTAATTCGGTAATACCCTACTTCATCGCGCAAAGCACCGTCTCCAGTGAAATATTTACCTGGAAATGCCGTAAAATACGTTTCTTTATAACGCTGATGATCGCCCCAAATGGTTCTTGCCATAGAAGGCCAAGGGAATTTAATACATAAATTACCCGTAACTTGATTTCCTTCAATTTCGTTTCGTAATTCGTCCATTAAAACCGGTTGAATTCCTGGTAATGGTAAAGAGGCATATGTTGGTTTTGTTGGTGTTACGAAAGGAATTGGCGATATCATAATTCCACCCGTTTCGGTTTGCCACCAAGTATCTACTAATGGGCAACGCTTCCCTCCTACGTGGTCGTTATACCAATGCCAAGCTTCTTCGTTAATAGGTTCTCCAACAGATCCAATAACTTTTAAAGAACGTAATGGGAATTTTTGCACATAGTCTAAATTTTCTTTGGCTAAAGCACGTATAGCAGTTGGTGCCGTATAAAACTGATTGACTTGATGTTTTTCAATTACTTCCCAAAAACGACTAAAATCAGGATAAGAAGGTATACCTTCGAAAAGTACTGTAGTTGCTCCATTTAATAACGGACCGTATAATATATAGGAATGCCCTGTAATCCAACCAATATCAGCGGTACACCAAAACACATCGTTTTCTTCATAATTAAAAACATTTTTAAACGTATAAGCTGTATATACCATATATCCTGCGGTGGTATGCAACATTCCTTTTGGTTTTCCAGTAGAACCTGAAGTATATAAGATGAATAAAGGATCTTCGGCATCCATAATTGTAGCAACATTATTTCCTAATGCAGCATCTAAAAGTGGTTGCAACCAAATGTCACGACCATCTTTCATATTTACAGCCGTATTTGTTCGTTTAGCTACTAACACTTTTTCTACACAAGAACATTTTTCCAATGCTTCATCTACAATTCCTTTTAAATCAATTGATTTATTACCTCTAAATCCGCCATCAGAGGTAATTACCATTTTACATTCAGAATCGTTAATTCTTGCCGCTACAGCAGAAGCTGAAAATCCTGCAAAAACTACCGAGTGAATGGCTCCAATTCGTGCACAAGCTAAAACAGCAACGGCCAATTCTGGAATCATTGGTAAGTAAATACAAACTCTATCGCCTTTTTTTATGCCCTGTTCACGTAATACATTTGCCATTTTAGAAACGCGCTCATATAATTCTTTATATGATATATGTAACGCGGCTTCTTTTGGATCGTTTGGTTCAAAAATTATCGCCGTTTTATCGCCACGTTTGGCTAAATGCCTATCGATACAGTTTTTAGTGATATTGACTTTTGCATTTAAAAACCATTTAAAATTCGCTTCTTGCATGTCTACTTCAAAAACTTTATCCCATTTTTGATACCAAGTAAAGTTTTCATCAGCAATACGATCCCAAAATTTTCTGGGTTCGCGTACTGATTTTTTATACATTTTGAAATAGTTTTCTAAATCGCGTATTTTGTAATAACTCATTGTTATTTTATATTAATCATTTATTAGTGTAAATATAGGTATTCTATGGTTTTGAAAAAGAAATTTTGAAATAAAAAGATGTTGTTATGCGATTAGTTAAAAATAAGTTTACTGATTTCAAAAAAAGTCTTTTTTTTATACATAAAGTATAGTTACATTTTTATTAATTTTACTTAATTTGTATAATAAACAATTACAATATGCAATTCGACATTCAAAACACCGAATCTTCGGCTTTATATAAATTATTGACAGGAACTGTCATTCCAAGACCTATCGCTTGGGTAGCCACTATCGATGAAAATGGAATTGATAATTTAGCTCCGTTTTCGTTTTTTAATGTAGTTAGCGAAGACCCGCCTCATATTATGTTTTCAACGGTTCGAACGGGTAATAAAAATAAAGACACATTAAATAATATTCTCGCCAATCAGCAATTTGTAGTCAATTTAGTTACCGAAGATGTTGTAGAACAAATGAATACTACTTCTCAATCTGTAGCAGCTGATGTCAATGAATTTGAATTAGCAAACGTAACTCCAATAGAATCCATTTACATCAAACCAAAACGAGTAAAAGAAAGCTTGGTGCAATTTGAATGCGAAATGGTACATCATTATTTTATCGAAAAGCATCAAAACGGTGGCGCGTGTATTATCATTGGAAAAATTATTACGATGCATATTGACGATTCAATTTTGATGGAAAATCATAGAATAGATTTAGAAAAATACAAACCTGTCGCACGATTAGCAGGTTCCAATTACAGTAAATTAGGAGAAATATTCTCTATTAAAAGATAATTTAATTATCAATTAAAACATGAAAATAACAGTTATAGGTGGTGGTCCAGGCGGACTTTACTTTTCGATATTAACCAAGAAAGCAATGCCGCATTGCCAAATCGATATTTACGAACGCAATAAGCCCGATGATAGTTTTGGATTCGGAGTTGTGTTTTCAGATGAAACCTTGGGCGAATTTCTAAAACGCGATATGAAATCGTATGAATTAATTAGAAGTAAATTTGCCTATTGGGATGATATTATTATTGCGAGAGATGGTGAATTCGTAACTATTGCAGGAAATGGTTTTTGCGGTTGTTCCAGAAAAACCCTTTTGCAATTATTGCAACAACGTTGTGTGGAAGAAGGTGTAAACTTGCATTTCGAACAAAACGTAGATGATTTATCACAATTTGCAGATTCCGATATTATTCTGGCAACAGACGGAATTGGAAGTGCAATTCGCACAAAATATCAAAAGGAATTTGGCACAAAAATCGAGTTAAAGAAAAACCGTTTTGTTTGGTTAGGTTCCACAAAACCGTTAGATGCTTTTACTTATTTTTTCAGAAGTACGCCTCACGGAACCATCGTAGCACATTCGTATCAATACGAAGAAGGTATGAGCACTTGGATTTTTGAATGTAGCGATGAAACTTGGCAAAAACATGGTTTTGAAGTCACCAATGAAGCAGATACGATGGCAAAAATTGCCGAAATATTCGCAGAAGAATTAGACGGTCATCCCTTAATTTCAAATAAATCACATTGGCGTCAGTTTCCGCATGTAACGAATGAAAATTGGTACCATAATAACATTGTTTTATTAGGTGATGCCAAAGCTACTGCCCATTATTCTATTGGTTCAGGGACAAAATTAGCGATGGATAGCGCTATTGGCTTATCCGATGCCGTTATTGCTCATCCAAATGATGTACATGCCGCTTTTGCACAGTACGATAAAACCCGAAGAAATACGGTTGAAATGATTCAGTATGCCGCTATAGTTTCATTAGATTGGTTTGAAAATATGGATCGTCATATGCAACATACATTTCAGCAATTTGCTTTTGGCTGCATGACGCGTTCCAAAAAAGTAACATATGAAAACTTACGTTTAAGAGATAGTTCATTTACAGATAAAGTTTTAAATGAATTTACCGATAATTGTTATTCTGAACTTGTTTCAGAATCTCCTGCCTTTACGACTTTTAAATTAAGAAATTTAGAATTGAAAAACCGTATCGTAATGTCCGCTATGGGGCAATATGTGTCCGAAAACGGTGTGGTAAATGATTGGCATTTTCAGCATTATACGTCAAGAGCCGTTGGTGGTTTAGGATTAATTTTGACCGAAATGACCGCAGTTTCAGATGATGGAAGAATTACTGAAGGATGCGCAGGTATTTATAACGAAAATCAATTAAACGCTTGGAAACGAATTACTGATTTCATTCACAAATATACCCAAACCAAAATCGGAATTCAATTGGGACATTCAGGAAGAAAAGGCTGTTCGAAAATTCCTTGGGAAGACCAATTTCAGGGAAATAAATGGGAATTGCTTTCAGCTTCTGCTATTCCGTTTAATGAAAATTCTGATTGTCCAAAAGAAATGACTTTGGAAGATGTGAAATTGGTTAAAAATCAATTTGTGCAAGCCACAAAAAATGCTAATGAAGCTGGTTTTGATATGATTGAATTACAAGCACATCACGGATTTTTATTGGCGTCTTTCTTATCTCCATTGACTAATATTCGTAACGATGAATTTGGTGGGAGTGTTCAAAATCGATTAAAATACCCATTAGAAGTTTTTATAGCTATTCGTGAAGTATTTCCAAAAGAAAAGCCAATTTCTGTAAGAATATCCGCTACCGATTGGGCAGAAAACGGAATTTCAGAACAAGATGTTTTGTTTATTTCAGAAGCGTTTAAAAAAGCGGGTGCGGATATCCTCAATGTTTCCACAGGAAATACAGTTGCTGACCAAAAACCACAAACAGGAAGAATGTGGCAAACGCCTTTTTCAGATACAGTACGAAATACGGTTCATATTCCAACAATAACTGCTGGATATATTCAAGATATTGACCAAATTAACACCATAATTCTTAATGGAAGAGCCGATTTAGTAGCACTTGGAAGACCTTTATTATTAGATGCTAATTTTGTAAGAAATGCGCAAGCGTACGAACAATTTCGCGCAACAGATATTCCAAATTCATATAAAATGGGTATTTCCCAT
This sequence comes from Flavobacterium psychrophilum, assembly GCA_945905915.1. Lineage (GTDB taxonomy): Bacteria > Bacteroidota > Bacteroidia > Flavobacteriales > Flavobacteriaceae > Flavobacterium > Flavobacterium psychrophilum_S. The sequence goes on along the minus strand of CAMDQL010000054.1, from coordinate 3,373 downwards.
TTGTATCCCTTAAAAGCTGCTGAAAGAAAACAAGCAGAAGGTATGAAAAAAGCATTGAAACCGAAGAGCAATAAGAAGTAAAAACTGTATAATGTATAATTGTATATTGTAAAATTGAATCAATATACAATTATACAATATACTATATACAATTTTTTCAAATGAAATACTACGAAGATAATTTTGCACACATAAACCTACCAAGTTTAGACTTGCAGCCGAATTATGTTTTTACTGATTTACCGCAATTCCAAAATCCTGAACTATTGAATTGTGTAGATAAACTATTAGATTCTCACATCAAAGAAGGTCGTGGAAATGCGATTTGCCTACGAACCTTTGAAGAAACTTGGACGTATCAAGATTTATATGAAAAAGCCAATCAAATTGCACATGTTTTAGTCGAAGATTTTGGTTTACAATCGGGAAACCGTGTCTTGTTGCGTTCGGCAAATAACCCAATGATGGTTGCGTGTTGGTTTGCAGTTTTAAAAGCAGGCGGAATTGTCGTAGCCACTATGCCCTTATTGCGGGCTAAAGAAATAACCACTATAATTGATTGTGCTGAAATTTCTCACGCCTTTTGCGATAGCGATTTAGCCGAAGAAATGAATTTAGTCCAATCGAATTTTCTAAAACACGTTTGTTTCTTCAGGAATTCCGATTTAGAAAAGTTAATAGAAAATAAGCATAAAATATTTGACAATTATCCATCAAAATCTGAGGATGTGGCTTTAATTGGGTTTACTTCAGGTACCACAGGTTTACCAAAAATGACGGCACATTATCATAAAGATATTCTCAATATTTGCGAAGCATTTCCAAATTATTCCTTACAACCTACTGAAAATGATATATTTATTGGAAGTCCACCAATTGGTTTTACTTTTGGCTTAGGTGGTTTGGTGTTGTTTCCGATGTATTTTGGAGCTTCCACTTTTTTAATAGAAAAACCAAGTCCAGACTTTTTGTTACAAGCCATTCAAGAGTATAAAATTACGATTTGTTTCACAGCTCCAACCGCTTGGCGAATGATTACAACAAAAATTCAAGACTACGATATTTCGAGTTTACGAAAATGTGTTTCGGCAGGAGAATCATTACCATTAAAAGTTTGGCAAGATTGGTATGATGCCACAGGGTTAAAAATTATTGATGGCATTGGTGCTACCGAAATGTTACATATTTTTATTTCGTCCAATGAAGAGAATATGAAACCTGGCGCAACTGGAAAAGCCATTACGGGTTACGAAGCTAAAATTATTGACCAACAAGGCAACGAATTACCAAGAAATGAGTCAGGAAGATTGGCGGTTCGAGGAATTACAGGTTGTAAATATTTGAATCGAGAAGAAAAACAACGCGAATACGTTGAAAATGGCTGGAACATTACAGGTGATATTTTCCGACAAGATGAAGAAGGGTATTTTCATTTTGTGGCTCGTGGCGATGATATGATTATTTCTTCAGGATATAATATTGCCGCAATTGAAGTAGAATCCGTACTTTTAACACATGAAGCTGTTTTAGAATGTGCAGTTGTGGGTTTACCCGATGAAGAACGAGGGATGTTGGTTTGTGCGCATATTGTTTTAAAAGAACAAGAAATGGCAGATGAGGCATTAAAAATTCAGATTCAAAATTGGTTTAAAAACACAGCAGCGCCATATAAATATCCAAGAGTAATTAACTTTGTTACAAGTTTGCCAAAAACTGAAACAGGGAAAATTCAACGATTTAAGTTAAAATAATTAGTACTAATTTTGTAATTAGTGTTTAAAATAACAGAAATATGCAATTTATAAAACAAGAAAAAGTTCGTTTTCAACATATAGATTATGCCGGAATAGTTTTCTATCCGAGATTTTTAGAAATGCTCAACTGTTTAGTTGAAGATTGGTTTGAAGAAGCCTTAGACCGACCTTTTTCAAAAATGCACGAAACCAATGGTATTCCAACAGTTGATTTAAAAATTCAATTCAAAAATGCTGCACGTTTGGGTGAAATCTTAACTAAAAAGCTTTGGGTAAAAGAGTTAAAAAACTCTTCAATAATTTGTGGATTTGAGTTTGAAAACGAAAGCAATAATTTGGTTTTAGAAGGCGAAGTTACCTTAGTAAATGTAGCTTTCAACCCAGAAAGAAATGGCATCAAAGCCGAACCTTTTTCAGAAGAAATGAAAGAGAAAATTAATAAATATTTAAATTCATAAAAACTTAGCGAAACTCTGTGTAACAACATAAATTATGGAATTCAAAAAATTTAAAGCCGCTACTGTTCAAACCTCGCCTGTATTTCTAAACGTAGAAAAGACAGTTGACAAAGCGATTTCTTTTATTAAAGAAGCCGCCTCAAATCAAGCAAAACTTATTGCTTTTCCTGAAGTATTTATTTCAGGATATCCGTATTGGAATTGGATTATGACGCCCGTTCAAGGAAGTAAGTGGTACGAAGAATTATATAAAAATTCGGTGGATATTTCTGGACCTGAAATCAAGAAATTATGCTTGGCTGCTAAAGAAAATGATATGCATATCGTGATGGGAATCAACGAACGAGGCAAAAGCTATGGCGAAATTTACAATACCAATTTAATCATTGATAATAAAGGCATTATCATCGGAAAACATAGAAAGTTAGTGCCAACTTGGGCAGAAAAACTGACGTGGACTTCAGGTGATGGTTCTTCTTTGAAAGTATATGATACTGAAATAGGACCTATCGGAACTTTGGCGTGTGGCGAAAACACCAATACGTTGGCACGTTTTACACTACTTTCGCAAGGCGAATTGATTCACATTGCCAACTATATTTCATTGCCAGTTGCTCCACCAGATTATGATATGGCGGAAGCGATAAAAATTCGTGCTGCCGCGCATTCTTTTGAAGGAAAATTATTTACGATTGTTTCGTGTTCCACTATTTCCCAGGAAATAAAAGATGCGCTTCGTGCTGATGTGCCAAATGTTGATGAATTATTAGACCGAAAAAGTTCGGCTTTCTCAGGATTTATTGGTCCAAATGGCGCAGTAATTGGGCAACCGCTAATTGATGAGGAAGGAGTAGTGTATGCTGAAATCGACTTAGAAAAGTGTATCCAACCGAAACAAATGCACGATATTCTCGGACATTACAACCGATTTGATATTTTCGATTTACGAGTTAACACCGCTCAAACGCGAAATATTACATTTATTGATAATCATGAGGAGTTTAATAAAAAATAGTCAAAAGTTGAAAGTCTAAAGAGAAAAGTTACCAATTACTCTTTAGACTTTAGACTTTAGACTTTAAGACTAAAATTATGGAAACAAACAACTATTCAGATGACCAAATTGGTCGTGCAAGAGTACAAGATTCACCCGAATTAGTT
>CAMDQL010000053.1 GCA_945905915.1 Flavobacterium psychrophilum | reverse complement strand
TTCATTTACTGCATCAAGAATTGGTTTCCATGCAAATTTTTTCAAAAGCAAAACTAATCCAATGAAAATTAAAGATGCCCAAATGAACAATCCAAAACCAAAATCATTTATTAATTTATCCATAGTATTTTAAATTATAATATGTAATGAGATCTTTTAAATTTAGAAACAAAAGCTACAACCAACCGTTATAGCTTTTGAATTTTTCTACTAGTTTTCTGCAACAGCAAATAAAGCTGCGAAACCAATACCTTCAATAAGTGCAGCTGCAATAAGCATAGCTGTTTGGATTTTTCCAGATGCTTCTGGTTGACGAGCAATTGCGTCCATTGCAGAACCACCGATTCTACCAATACCAATACCAGCTCCAATAACAACTAAACCTGCTCCAACAATTCTTGGGATGTCCATAATATATGTATTAAAAATTAAACATTCTTTTTAAAAGACCAAAGTTACAAAGTCTAATGTCATAAAGTTAAACTAACTTTTAAACTTTCGACGTTTGAATTTCGGCTTAATGGTGAGCTTCTTCATGATGATGCTCTTCTACTGCTGCTCCAAAGAACAAGGCAGATAGCATTGTAAAAATATAGGCTTGTAGCAAAGCTACTAAAATTTCTATTGCTGAAATTGCAAATGATAGTAAAAAAGACAAACTACTTCCTAACCAACTTTTGAAAATAAACATTAAGGCAATCAAACTCATTAATACAATGTGTCCTGCAAAAATGTTTGCATAAAGACGTATCATTAATGAAAAAGGCTTGATAATTACCCCTAATAATTCGATTGGAGCTAAAATAAATTTCATTAGTGTTGGAACTCCTGGCATCCAAAAAATGTGCCCCCAATAATTTTTATTTGCTGTAAGATTTGTAATAAAAAATACAATAATTGCTAAACATGCTGTTACTGTAATATTTCCTGTTGCGTTGATTCCAAGTGGTGTTAACCCAATAATATTTAAGAACCATATAAAGAAAAATACAGTCAATAAGAAACTCATGTATTTTTTATAGTTTTTTTCTCCAATGTTTGGAATTGCAATATCATCTCGTACATATAATACGATTGGTTCAAAAAATCTTCCTATACCTGAAGCTATTCCACCATTTTTAACATACGAATTAGCTAAACCTTTAAACAAGAAAAACATTAAAAGAGCCACTAACAACATCGAAAAAACCGCTTTCGTAATTGATAAATCAAGTGGTTTTACATTTTCTGGATGATGCTCATCGCCTGTTAATGTTCCTAAAGCATCTGTTTTGTATATTTTTTCGTCGTGTCCTAATTTGTAATAACTGCCATTAGATTGAGCAACATCATGACCGTGATTAAATTTAGATGAAGAAAAAACATGTAATCCGCTTTCATTATCCCAAAGAATTATTGGAAGTGGAAATCCATAATGTACTCCTGTAGCTTCATCTTCAAACAATGAAAATTCATGAGCATCTAAAACGTGATGATTGATATATGCGTTGATTTTTGATTTTAAATCTTTTGGTTCGCTGTGTCCATGCTCTTCTTTATTTGAAGCTTCTGTAGTTTTTGTTGCTGCATGAGCCTCAACTTTAATTGAATCTTTTGAAGAATTTGCATGATTTACAAACGGCATTAAAGCCATTGCAATTGCAAGTATAATCTGGAGTGGTTTTTTTGAAATCACCATATCTTTTGTAATCTTAAACTATGAGGTTCATAAAATTTGGTGCAAAGGTACATTTTTTCTTTATATTCCAAATTAATTTATTGCGTTTTTTTGACTATTTTTTATTCAAAAATTTTGCCGCAATAATTGTTTCGAGTAGAAGAAATAATATAAAAACCGCAAAAAAGTTAATTTTCTCAATTTTATTGTCTTCACGATATAGAATTGGGCGTACTAAAAAAAACGCAACAACCATTTTTATACTTGTAGCAACCATAAAAATCATTCCTGTGTTGTCAAAGTTTTTTTCAGAAATTTTAGTTACAATAATCAATATTAAAAATGAAAAGACAAAAAACAGCAAATAAAGAATTGGGATGTTATAATAAAATTCTGTTTCTTTCTCTTTTAAAAAAGGAAGCTTAAAAAGTAAGACATGAATAATTAAAAAAAACAAAGCCACAGGAGTTAGTTTTTTTAGGATTCCAAAACTATTTGTCATTTTTATTCATTTGATTTACTTGTCTAATAACATTGTAAAGCGCTAGAAAAACGCCTATTAACGTTACTATTTTTGTGAAGGTATTACTTGAATCTCCATATTGCTTGTCCAACCATTTACCAAAATAAGAAAACACAAAAATTACAATTCCCATTTGGATAGGAATATTAATTAAGACTAGCCATTTATTGAATTGGTTTTTGTTGTTAGCCATTAATTTTGGTTCTTAAATCGATTTCATCTAACTCGATATGCATTTTTATGAATTCGTTGAATTCGAAATTATAAATTTCTCATTTCGCAGCTGGCTTCAAATTTTGCGCCAGGTTCCACTGCTAATTTTCCTACAATTACTTCACCTGTAATATGGGCTTTAGACTTGATGTTTAACATTCCTTCTGATTGAAGTTTCCCTGAGAATTTCCCTTCTATGTCGATGCTTTTGCAAATAATATCGCCTTTAACTTCACCTGTGGGACCAATAACGATTTTTCCTTCAGACGTGAAATTTCCAGTTAATGTTCCGTCTAATCTAAAATCAGCTTTGGTACTAATATCTCCTGTGATTGAAGTTCCTTCAACAATTCTATTAGTCTTTCCTAATAAATGATCTTGGTTTTTAACTTTATCAAACATTTTGAGGCTTTTTTAGGGGTTTATTTATTCAATAAAATCCATTCTTCAAAGATTTTTTTCATTTGAACAATTTTATAATCTTCTGTCGAAATAGCGAAGACTTTATCATTTATTTTGTAATTCTTGTACTCTTTTAATAAAGACAAAACTGAGTTTGCCGCTTCTTTTGAAGCAAAGCCATGAATAACAATAAAATTATCCGTCAACGTATAAATATCATTTGAATACTTTAATAATTCTGTTTTCGAATCTTTAAGGTAATTCTCAATTTTATCGGTCAAATTTTTAACTTCTTTATCTAGCGGGAATTTCTTCGGAAAGATTAATTTCCATTCTGTTACATCTTCTTTAGCAAAAGTTAATGCTTCAAGTTTTGGAATGTCGGTTGTAAGTAAGTTTTCTGCTTGTTTTCCTTCTTCAATATTTGGATAGGTTAAAGCAACATAATTTAAGCCCTTTTTATATTCGTCTAAACCTTGTAACCTTCCAACAACTTTTGCTTTTAGCAACTCAAATTTAGCTACAGATTCCTCACCAGTAAATCTATTGATCAATTCATCAACCTCACTGTAAACTTCTCTTAACTGATTGTTTTCTAATTTTTTATAGAGTGTTTTGTATACCAGTTCCGGATTTGCTTCATCAGTAATTTCAATGCTCGGATTTTTAATGATTTCGGCATAGCGACTGTTTGGATATTCTGCTATAATTTGTTGTTTTAATTGTTCTGCTTTTGCTGGTGCAATTATCTGATAAATTTTATACAAATTATATTTAGCCGGAAGTACTAATCGTTCTTCAGGATTATTTTTTAGTAGTTGTTCAAATCGGGCAGCGGCTAATTCATTTTCCTTAAATTTCTCTTTGTAAATAATTCCCAGTTGATAATAAGCGAAATTTCTGTCTTTTGCTAGGCTATCCAATACTTTTTGATCTGATGGAAGTTGCTCAAGATAAAACTCTGTGGTGTATTTTGGGTTTTCGGTTGAAGATTTATCTTTTGTTTCTTTTTCAGTAGCAACATCTTCTTCTTTAGTATCCAAATCTGAATTGCTATCTGTATTCGATGCTGAACTCCATCGCCAATTATCTTTTAAAGCGCGTTTGCCCCATTTATTTGCAAATTCTTTTTTTCCGTAGGCAATAGTTACCTGATTATAAAAATAAAATCCGCTGTTTTTATCTCCACCAATATCTGAAAATCCTGCTGCTGGTTTTGCAACTGGATCTTTCATAACGTCAGATAGATTATTCTTATCAGATTTTAAAAGAGATCCTCCAGAAGCGTTGTTGTTTGCGGCTAGGTTTGCTTCTTTTTCAGCCTGAATAGCAGCTAACTTGGCTTTAGTTTCGTCTTCAATTTTTAACTTTTTGATGTACTCTTCATAATATGATTTTCGGCCTAAGTCGGTCATCGCCACCACTGAAAGAATACTATCGTTTGCTTGGGCGATGGTTTCATATTTAATTACATCGTCTAAATTGACTCTTTTCTTTTTTATTTTTCTGTACTCTCTTGTTCTGTCATTTAAATTTACAAGGGTACTATCGTAGTATTTTCCTGCTGTTTTGTATTTTGATTCTCTAAAATAAATTTCGGCAGTATTTCTATAATTAGAAGCTACTAAGTACTTGTCTTTAGAATTGGTTTTTAAAGATTTATTATACTGTTTTTTGGCTGAAGAGTTGTCGTTTTGTTTGTCGTAAAACAATCCGAATTGATGGTGTAGCGCATCTAAAAAAGGGCGATTCTCTCTGTCTTCCAGTAACTTTGTATAATCTTTTACAAAAACCAGTATATCTCCTTTTTTATAATCAAATTGTTGTGCTTGTTTAATTTTTGCCTGAATCACATAACGGCGTGGCGATTTTCTGTTCATTTGAATAACGCTTTCATAAGCAGCAAAAGCACTATCTTGATGGTTTAAACTTTCATATAATTGACCTAATATAAATGAATAACGAGCCTTTTCATCATTATTTTTGGTAGTTTCTTTTGCTATTTTAATTGTTGCAATTGCACTGTCTTTAGCCTGAATATTTATGTATGCTTGTGTTAACATAGCATTTGCATCTGCTAAATCTTGGCCAGAAATCTTTTTATCTTCCAAAAGTTTTTTCAAATTTCTGATGGCTATTTCGTCATTATCTATGCGAATATTAACTTTTTCGCGCCAAACTTTTGCATGATAAATCTTATCGCTTAATGGATATTTATACAAAATATAATTTAACGCTTCTAATGCAGGAATAAATCGATTATCATAATAACGCGCTTTTGCTAATAGCAAATACGCTTCATCCATTTGCGGATTTTTTTCATTTCCGCCAATGTTCATAGAATGTTTTTGAATGGCTTTTACCGCTTTTTCTTCGGCTTTTTCAAAATCTTGGTTTTTAGTTTGTTCTTTAGATGCAACCGCTTCACCGCCTGAAATTCTTTCAATCGGTAATATATCCCAAAAATTATCCTGATAGGTTGTTTTTAATGTTACTAATCCTTTTTCAAGTGCAATGTTTCCATTATACAAGACATTGTATTCAGTTGTTACTGCATGGAAATTACGATTGATAAATCTATCCTTTTTAACAGAACATGCTATTAAAAAAAGAAGAAAACCAATTGCTAAAGTGTATTTTATGATTGTGCTTTTCAAAGTAAAAACGTTTTTATCTAAACTACTAAAAGTTGAATTTAGTATGTATAGGATGGTAAAAATACGTTTCTTTTTTTGAAGGGAAAAAAAATAAGCCGTTTTTTGTTAATCTAAAACGTTTTTTAAGTCTTTAATTACTTTAAATGCAATGTCGATTTGATCATCACTAACTATAATTGTAAATTCGTTTGTCGTAGAAATTACTTCATGAATAATTATACCTTCCCATGCTAAACGTTGAAAAATATAATAATATACTCCTGGCGTTGAAATGTTTTCTTGAGGCAACTTAACAGTAATTGATGATAAATCTTCTATTTTGTGGGTAAGTTTTTCACTTCTAAAAATAGTGTCAATAATAGAATCAATTGAGGCGCTCACCACAATATTTGTTTCGTTTACTCCTCTTGATGAAGTATAAAAAATATCATGAACTTTATTAATTTCGGCTAATAATCTTGCTTGATTTTCCAATAAAGTATCAGAAATTACAAAGGTGTAGTCGGTTAATGAAGACCGAACTGTAATTTCCCCGATGTTCTTTAATACTTTGGAAATTTTATAATTAATCTTAAAATCTAATTCTTCCGATAATCGCTTTAATGCCATAACTATGGCTCCTTGTTTTACTTCTTTTCCTAAATGTGATTGCAACTCAGGCATCATGATTCTTGACAAAGAAGTCAAATTTATGATTCCTTGCGAAAGGGAGTTTAATAAAAAAGGTTTTGATTTAATGTATTGTTCTACTACAGAAGAAATAGTATTCATATGAATTGAGCTTATTAGGGATTAAGTTGTACAAATGTATAAAATAAATACTATTTGTTATAGATATAACATTAAAAAAAATGAAAAGCGTCTTCAATATGCTCTAAAATAAAGCCGTTATTTTCTTTATGAATCGCAACAATATCAAATCGAACATCTACATCTATGTCATTTTGAGTAATATATTCATTAATCGCCTTCACTAACAATTGAATTTTTTTTGGTTTTACAAATTCTTGAGGTAATCCAAAATCAATACTCGAACGTGTTTTAACTTCAATTACGGCTAAAATAGTATCTTTCTTAGCAATAATATCTACTTCTGCTTTCTGAAAAGTCCAATTGGTTTCTAAAATTTCATAGCCGTTTTTTTTAAAAAAATCAACTGCCAACTCTTCACCAAGCTTTCCTAAATCATTGTGTTCTGCCATATTTAAAATTCCAAAAATAAAATTCCAAATTCCAAAAGTAGGTTTCAAGATTGGAATTTGGGATTTTTTTATATTGTTATTTAATCAAATTTTAATTTGATTTCTTTTTCATTCACTTCAAAATATAGTTGATCCCCTAAAATTAAAGTTCGATTATCAGATTGATGTCCGGCTGGAAATTCAAACGCAATTGGAATGTTGTTGTTTTTACAAATTTCTGTAATAATTTGCACTTCATTTTGCCCAAACGGAATTTCGTTATCGTGCATATCAGTCATACTTCCTACTATAATTCCTTTTACATTTTCGAAATAACCATTACGTTTTAAATTGTACATCATTCGGTCAATATGGTATAAATATTCGTCTAAATCTTCAATAAAAAGAATTTTATCTTTTGTATCAATTGCTGATTTTGATCCTAATAAACTGTACAAAATTGAAATATTTCCGCCAACCAATTCGCCCGAAGCAGTTCCTTTTACATCATAACTTTTCGAAGGAATTGAATACGAAATCGTTTCTCCAAAAAGTGCTTTTCGCAAAGTTTCTTTTACCTCTTCAGGAGCATTTGGAACAGTAAACGGCATTATGGAATGTAAAGACGCCACGCGTTCTATATTCAATTGACTATGTAAAACCGTTACGTCTGAAAACCCCATAGTCCATTTAGGATGTTTCTTAAATTTGGAAAAATCTAATAAATCAATAATTCTAACCGTACCATATCCGCCTCGAGCACACCAAATGGCTTTTACCTTTTCATCATCTAATTGTGCTTGAAAATCAGCAGCTCGTTCGGTATCTGTACCACCTAATTGAAAATTATCTAAGCCAATTGTGTTCCCTAATTTTACTTTCAATCCCCAAGATTCTAATAAATCAATAGCTGGTTTGGCATCTTCAGGAAAAAATTTTCTTGCTGTACAAACAATAGCGACAGTATCTCCTACCTTTAAAAATTGTGGTATAATCATATAAAGTTCAATAAGAATTCAAAAATAAGGAATTTGAACAGAAAAATTCGTCTATTCCTCTCAAATGAATTATTTTTGTATCAAATTTAATTACGATATGTTAGAAAATCCGAAAAGATATACCATTACAGCGGCACTTCCTTATACTAATGGACCCATTCATATTGGGCATTTAGCAGGAGTTTATGTGCCATCTGATATATATTCAAGATATTTACGATTACAAGGAAAAGACGTGGCTTTCATTTGCGGAAGCGACGAACACGGTGTAGCAATTTCAATGAAAGCTAAGAAAGAAGGCATCACACCTCAACAAGTAATTGATAAATATGACGGAATTATTCGTCAATCGTTTTTAGATTTTGGAATTTCATTTGATAATTATTCCAGAACATCTTCGGAAATACATCATAAAACAGCTACGGAATTTTTTAAAAAACTATATGATAACGGCGATTTCATCGAAGAAACTACCGAACAATTATACGACGCAAAAGCAGACCAATTCTTAGCAGACCGTTTCGTTACTGGAACTTGCCCAAAGTGCGACAACCCAGAAGCGTATGGTGACCAATGTGAAAAATGTGGTTCGACTTTAAATGCAACCGATTTAATAAATCCGAAATCGACTATTACGGGTGAAACTCCAATATTAAAATCAACAAAACACTGGTTTTTACCTTTAAATCGTTACGAATCGTTCTTAAGAGAATGGATTTTGGAAGGACATAAAAACGATTGGAAACCGAATGTTTACGGACAAGTAAAATCTTGGGTAGATGGTGGTTTAGAACCAAGAGCCGTAACACGTGATTTAGATTGGGGAATCGATGTGCCTGTTCCAGGTGCCGAAGGAAAAAAATTATACGTGTGGTTTGATGCGCCTATTGGATACATTTCGTCAACAAAAGAATGGGCGGCTCGCGAAGGAAAAGATTGGGAACCTTATTGGAAAGACGCCGATACAAAATTGGTTCATTTCATTGGGAAAGACAATATCGTATTCCATTGTATCATTTTTCCGGCGATGTTAAAAGCGGAAGGAAGTTATATTTTACCTGATAATGTTCCGGCAAATGAATTTTTAAATTTAGAAGGAAATAAATTATCTACTTCTAAAAACTGGGCGGTTTGGTTACACGAATATTTACAAGATTTTCCTGATAAACAAGACGCTTTACGTTATGCATTAACGGCAAATGCGCCAGAAACAAAAGACAACGACTTCACTTGGAAAGATTTTCAAGCCAGAAATAATAATGAATTAGCCGCGATTTTTGGTAATTTCATCAATCGTGTGGTGGTGTTAACCAATAAATATTACGATGGAATAGTTCCTACGCCAAACGAATTTTCAGAAGTTGACGAGCAAACTTTAGCGGAACTAAAAGCCTATCCAGCAGTAATTTCAAGTTCAATTGAGCGTTACAGATTTAGAGAAGCGTTGAGCGAATTAATGAATGTAGCTCGTTTAGGAAATAAATATTTAGCCGACGAAGAACCTTGGAAAATGATTAAGGAAAATCCGGCAAGAGTACAAACGCAAATGTATGTTGCGCTGCAAATTGCATCAGCTTTAGCCATACTTTCAGAGCCATTTTTGCCATTTACATCTGGTAAATTGTGCAACATTTTACAAATTAAAGTCAATAATTGGAATTTAGAATTTGAAAATTGGAATTTAACAAAACCTGGACATCAAATTGGTCAAGCGGAAATTTTGTTTGCCCAAATTGAAGATGCCGAAATTCAGAAACAATTAGATAAATTAGAAGCAACTAAAACCGCCAATCAAGTGGAAAACGCAAAAGCTGAACCGCAAAAAGAAATCATCACTTTTGAAGATTTTGCCAAAGTAGATTTACGAATCGGGACGATTATTGAAGCCGAAAAAATGCCAAAAGCCAACAAATTATTGGTCTTAAAAGTAGATACCGGAATTGATGTAAGAACCATCGTTTCTGGAATTGCAGAGCATTTTACGCCAGAAGAAGTCATTGGAAAACGCGTAACGGTTTTAGTAAACCTAGCACCAAGAGCATTACGTGGTGTGGAAAGCGAAGGTATGTTATTATTAACCAATACTGCTGAAGGTAAATTGGTTTTCGTAAATCCAGATACTTCGACTTCTCTCAGCACTAGTTCAGAAGGTGTGATTAATGGTGCTATGATTTCTTAGTATGAATCCAAAAATAATCGCATTTGATGCAGACGACACCCTTTGGCACAATGAACCTTATTTCGATGAGGCACAAGAACGTTTTTGTGTATTGTTTCAAGATTATGCTTCACATCAAGAAATTTTAGGATTAATTTTGAATCATCAAGTCAACAATTTGCCGTTGTATGGTTTTGGTATCAAAGCGTTTACGTTATCTATGATTGAAACCGCTTTGGAATTAACTAATCATCAAATTTCGGGTAAAGGTATTGAGCAAATTTTAGCTATTGGAAAAGATTTATTGCAAAAACCAGTAGAACTATTACCAAACATCACCGAAGTTTTAGAACAATTGCAAGGAAAATATAAATTGGTCGTTGCCACAAAAGGCGATTTAAAAGACCAACATAGAAAATTACACGATTCGGGAATTGGTGCTTATTTTCATCATATTGAAGTGATGAGCGACAAAACCGAATTGGATTACGAAAAAATGTTAGGTCGTTTAGATTGCCAAGCAGAAGATTTTTTAATGATTGGAAATTCCTTAAAATCAGATGTTTTGCCCGTTTTGAATTTGGGCGGACACGCCATTCATATTCCGTATCATACGACTTGGGAATACGAAAAAATTGATTTTGAAATTGAACATAAAAATTTCAATTCCGTTTCCCAAATTACTGAAATTTTACCCTTACTAAAATGAAGCAAAAAATAGACCTTGCTACTTGGAACCGAAAAGAACATTTTGAATTTTTTTCAACTTTCGAAGAGCCATTTTTTAGCATAACAACACCTATTGATATAACTATAGCTTACGAAAAAGCAAAAGTCATGCAAATTCCGTTTTTTGTATATTATTTGCACAAAACAATTGTTGCGGTTAATCAAGTAGAAAATTTCAGGTATCGAATTGAAGGAAAAGAGGTAGTGCTTTATGACGAAATAGATGCTTCATCAACCATTATGCGTGAAGACAAAACGTTTGGTTTTTCATTTATGAAATTTCATTCTGATCTTCATGAATTTGCTAAAATTGTGCAAACTGAAATTGAACGCATTCAAATAACCCCTGGACTTTTTACACGAGAATTTCCTGAGAATATTATTCATTTTTCTGCCATTCCTTGGATTAACTTTACTGGTCTAACACATTCTAGAAATTATACGTTACCCGATAGTTGTCCAAAAGTTTCATGGGGAAAATTAATGGCCGAAAACAACAAAAAAACAATGTCGGCAGCAGTTATGGCGCATCATGGATTTGTTGATGGTTACCATATGGGATTATTTGTGGAGGCCTTACAAACCGAATTAAACAAATAAACCACTGATTACTCAGTGGTTTATAGAACCAAAATTTAATTGAATTACTTACCTAATAACAACAATTCATTTACTAAAATTTCGGTTACATAGCGTTTGTTTCCGTCTTTATCGTCATAACTTCTGTGCGATAGTTTTCCTTCGATGGCAATTTCCTTCCCTTTGACAACATACTTTTCAATGAGTTCGGCAGTTTTTCCCCAAGCAGTAATTTTGTGCCACTCTGTTTGTTCTACTTTTTCACCTTTCGAATTGGTATAATGCTCGTTTGTTGCCAAAGTAAGGTTTGCAACTTTTTTGTCGTTAATTGATTTAACCTCTGGATCTTGTCCTACATGTCCGATTAATTGTACTCTGTTTTTCATGGCGTTTAAATATTTAATGTTAATAATTGTTCTTTTTTGGAACACAGGTTTTAAAAATTAAAAAATCAAATGTTTTGAATGTTGAAACTGAACTCATTGTTTCATTTCGACAGTGCAAAGATGTGGCATGAAAAAAAGTTTATTCGGTAATTAGCTATTTACTTTCGGTTGTAACTATTTGTAAGCGTTTGTAAATGGAAATTTTGTATATTTGAAAAAAAGCAATTATGTCAAAAACCTGTTTAGAATGTGGCGATAAAATAATTGGCCGAGAGGATAAAAAGTTTTGTTCTGATGGCTGTCGTAATGCCTTTAATAACAAAATGAACAAAGACCAGAATAATCTGATGCGCAACATTAATAACAAATTGCGTAAAAATTATCGTATTCTTTGTGATTTAAATCCAGAAGGAAAAACCAAAACAACTCGAAATAAATTGAGCAGTAAAGG
>CAMDQL010000052.1 GCA_945905915.1 Flavobacterium psychrophilum | reverse complement strand
CAATAAATCGAATCAACAAAAACAATTCAACCACAACAAACAGCCAAAATAAAATAGTTCTTCCAGAGGTTGGCAACCATAAAAAGTATTCAATCAATAAGGTAACAATGAAATATAACAAGCCTAATCCAATAAAAAGAATGATTCCTTTTATAAGTTCATTAGTATAAAACTTTTTGATAAATCTTTCGAGTTTATCGAAAATAATGTTTTTTGCCTCCAAATTTGTTGACTTGTTGTTTATAACCGATAAAATTACAATTTCTTACTTGATTAGTCAATAGGTTTTTTAATGAAAGTTAATATTTGTGGTTTGCTTTTGGGTTTCATTTTTACTTCCATCATCCAACTTCCAACTTCCATCATCCACAAAATCAAAATTCAAATTGTATCTTTGCTTAAAATTTAATGAAATGTCTGTAAGAGTACGATTTGCGCCAAGTCCAACAGGGCCATTACATATAGGTGGTGTTAGAACCGCATTGTTTAATTATTTGTTTGCCAAAAAACATGGAGGAACTTTTTATTTACGTATAGAAGATACCGATCAAACGCGTTTTGTTCCTGGAGCAGAAGCTTATATTTTTGAAGCTTTAGAATGGTTAGGAATTGCTCCAGATGAAACCGTAGGAAAGAATGAAAAATTTGGACCTTATCGTCAAAGCGAACGTAAAGCGATGTACCAACAATATGCTGACCAACTGATAAATTCGGGTTGGGCTTATTATGCGTTTGATACAGCAGAAAGTTTAGACGCTATGCGAAAAGAAGCAGAAGCGGCTGGAAAAACATTTATTTATAATCATTCGGTTAGAGAACAATTAGATAATTCATTAACGATTTCACGTGAAAAAGTAACAGAAAGAATTGCGTCTGGCGAACAGTATGTTATTCGTTTTAAAACGCCTGTAAATGAAATTTTGGAATTGAAAGACATCATTCGTGGTGACATAAAATTTGACACAAATTTATTAGACGATAAAGTTTTATTTAAATCAGATGGTATGCCAACGTATCATTTAGCGAATATCGTAGATGATCATTTAATGGAAACTTCGCACGTAATTCGAGGCGAAGAATGGTTGCCAAGTTTGCCGTTGCACCTTTTATTATACGAGGCCTTTGGTTGGAACGCACCAGAATTTGCACATTTACCTTTGATTTTAAAACCTATTGGCAACGGAAAATTAAGCAAACGAGATGGTGATAAAATGGGATTTCCTGTGTTTCCTTTGGAATGGAAAACGGATGAAGGCACTTCTTCAGGATATAGAGAAAACGGATTTTTCCCAGAAGCGGTAATCAACTTTTTAGCTTTATTAGGTTGGAATGATGGAACCGAACAAGAAATTTTCTCGTTAGATGAATTGGTACAAAAATTTGATTTAAACCGAATTCATAAAGCAGGAGCGAAGTTTGATCCAGAAAAAAATAAATGGTTTAATCATCAGTATCTAATTGGGAAAAGTGATGAAAGCCTAGCAAAAGCTTTTGAAAAAGATGTTATTAATCGCATAGGAAAATGTGATTTCTCCTTTGTCGAAATGACAAAAATTGTTTCTTTAATTAAAGAAAGAGCTCATTTTGTAAATGAATTTTGGGATTTAGCCGATTATTTCTTTGTAGCTCCAACATCTTATGACGAAAAAGCAGCTAAAAATTGGAATTCAGCAACACCTGATTTAATGCAAAAAGTTATTGCTGAATTAAATAAAATTGAAGATTTTACTTCGGTAAACATTGAAACTTTATTGAAAGAATGGATGACGACAAATGAAATAGGAATGGGAAAAGTGATGCAACCACTTCGATTGAGTTTAGTAGGCGCTTTAAAAGGACCCCATTTGTTTGACATTATAGAAATGATTGGTAAAGCAGAAACCATCAAACGAATAGGGAAAGCCATTCAAACCTTATAAATATAAAACCTCCAATTGGAGGTTTTTTTGTAACTTTTTACAAAACTCCACGTATAATCACCAAATTTAAAACAAACAATTATGGAACTAGCCCTTATTCCTTTCCTTGGTATTGGATTGGTAATTTTTTTCTCTTCTTTTTTTACCGTAAAACAACAAACCGCAGTTGTTATAGAGCGATTTGGAAAATTTACAAGCATTAGAAGTTCTGGTTTACAATTAAAAATTCCCGTAATAGATAGAGTTGCCGGAAGAGTAAATCTTAGAATTCAACAATTGGACGTTATTATTGAAACAAAAACAAAAGACAACGTTTTTATTAAAATGAAAGTTTCGGTTCAGTTTAATGTAATTCAAAGTAAAGTATACGAAGCATTTTACAAATTAGAATATCCACACGATCAAATTACGGCTTATGTATTTGATGTGGTTCGTGCCGAAGTTCCAAAATTAATTTTAGATGATGTATTTTTAAGAAAAGACGACATTGCTATTGCGGTAAAACGTGAATTAAACGAATCTATGACCACTTACGGATACGATATTATCAATACGTTAGTAACTGATATTGATCCTGATATTCAAGTAAAAAATGCGATGAACAGAATTAATGCTGCTGATAGAGAAAAAACGGCTGCAGAATTTGAATCGGAAGCACAACGTATTAGAATTGTAGCCAAAGCGAAAGCAGAAGCAGAAAGTAAAAAACTACAAGGACAAGGTATCGCAGACCAACGAAGAGAAATTGCTCGTGGATTAGTAGAAAGTGTAGAAGTGTTAAATAATGTAGGAATTAATTCGCAAGAAGCTTCAGCATTAATCGTGGTTACACAACATTATGATACACTACAAGCTATTGGAGCCGATACAAACAGTAATTTAATTTTATTACCAAATTCTCCACAAGCCGGAAGCGATATGTTAAATAACATGGTAGCGAGTTTTACAGCAAGTAATCAAATAGGTGAAACCATGAAAAATCAACCGAAACGCGCTAAGAAAAAAAATGATCACACATCAACGGATTATAATCCAAGTGATACTAGCGAAGCGTAATAAAAAAATAAATATTCAAAAAACACCAATTTTACAATTGGTGTTTTTTTTATTGTTCTGAAATTTTTGCCCAAGTATCTCTTAATCCAACGGTTTTATTAAACACTAATTTTTCTGCGGAAGAATCTCTGTCTACGCAAAAATAACCTAAACGTTGAAATTGAAAATGATCTAATTCTTTTGAAGTAACTAAACTTGGTTCTACATAACCGGTAATTACTTTTAATGAATTTGGATTGATGAATTCTTTAAAATCAACTTCTTTGTCTTTATCTGGACTTTCATTAGTGAATAATCTGTCATACACACGAACTTCTGCTTCTTTTGCGTGCGGAATAGAAACCCAATGAATGGTTCCTTTTACCTTTCTTTGACTAGCTTCTGAACCGCTTCCCGATTTTGAATCTACGTCGTAAGTAGCATGAATTTCGGTAATTTTTCCATTTTCATCTTTTATAACTGATTCCCCTTTAATGATATAGGCGTTTTTCAAACGTACTTCAGTCCCTAATGTTAAACGGAAAAATTTCTTGTGTGCTTCTTCTTGAAAATCTTCTCTTTCAATGTATAATTCTTTAGAAAAAGGCACTTTTCTATAAGTCATTACTTCCTCTTCTGGATTGTTTTCAGCTTCAAGCCATTCTTCTTGACCTTCTGGATAATTCGTAATTACTAATTTTACAGGATCTAAAACCGCCATTACACGAGGTGCAATTTTGTTTAAATCTTCACGCACACAAAATTCTAAAAGCGAAACATCAATTAAATTATCACGTTTTGCAATTCCAATTGTGTTGGCAAAATTTCGAATGGATGTTGGAGTATAACCACGTCTTCTCATCCCTGAAATGGTACTCATACGAGGATCATCCCAACCTGTAACGTGTTTTTCTTCAACTAATTGTAATAATTTTCGTTTAGAAACAACAGTGTGTGATAAATTTCTACGCGCAAATTCTCTTTGTTTTGGTCTTACTTTAGTTTCATCATAAATTTGGTTTAAAAACCAATCGTATAATTCTCTATGTGGTAAAAATTCTAACGTACAGAATGAGTGTGAAATTTGCTCTAAATAATCACTTTCACCATGTGCCCAGTCGTACATTGGATAAATACACCAATCATTTCCAGTTCTATGATGATGCGCGTGCATAATGCGATAAATAATAGGATCACGCATTAACATGTTATTAGCGCCCATCGAAATTTTAGCACGTAAAACGTGAGTTCCTTTTTCGAATTCACCATTTTTCATACGCGTAAATAAGTCTAAATTCTCTTCGATAGTACGATTTCTGTACGGAGAATTAGTTCCAGGTTGCGTAGGAGTTCCTTTTTGTTGTGCCATTTCTTCTGAAGTTTGGCTGTCAACATAGGCTTTATCTTTTTTGATTAATTCTACCGCCCAATCATATAATTGTTGAAAATAATCGGAAGCATAACATTCTTTATCCCATTTAAAACCCAACCATTCTACATCACGCTTGATTGCATCAACATATTCTTGTTCTTCTTTTGAAGGATTAGTATCATCAAAACGTAAATTTACAGGAGCTTTATAATCGGAGCCTAGACCAAAATTTAAACAAATAGCACTTGCATGACCCACATGCAAATACCCATTTGGTTCTGGTGGAAAACGAAAACGCAATTTATCTTTTGATAAACCATTTTTTAAATCGTCTTCGATAATTTGCTCTATAAAATTCAATGATTTTTCTTCTTTTGACATTGTTTTTCTTTCTTTTATGCAAAGATAGAAAATGTTTCAGGTTTCAAGTTTAAAAGTTTGAGGTTTTATGTAACTTTGGATAAACAAAAAAGATTAAAAACTAAAAAACCTAAAACTTGAAACTAAAATTTTATGGGAATAATTAAATTACAAAATATTAGAACCTTTTCATATCATGGGTGTTTAGTAGAAGAAGAAAAAATTGGTTCAGATTACAGAGTAGATTTAGAAATAAAAACTGATTTACGAAAATCGGCACAAACCGATGAATTATCAGACACTATTGATTATGTTTTATTGAATAAAATTGTTGTGGAAGAAATGGCTATTCGTTCAAAATTATTAGAACATGTAGGAAACCGAATTATTACAAGATGTTTTACTGAAATTCCCGCGGTTTCTAGAATAAAACTTGAGGTTTCAAAATTAAATCCACCTATAAGTGGTGACGTTGAAGCGGTTACAATTGAAATGGAAGAGTTTAGAAATTAAGTAACGAGTTATAACCATGTGGGTTAGAGTGATATTAAAATTTTTTAAACTATAAACTTTTAAACTATAAACTTTTTTATATACATTTGCAATCCGTTTAAGTAACGGCGTCGTGGCCGAGCGGCTAGGCACCGGTCTGCAAAACCGTCTACTCCGGTTCGAATCCGGACGATGCCTCTGAAACCTTCTAAGAAATTAGGAGGTTTTTTTATGAGATAATTTTTAGAAAAAATTAATTAAACGATATTTCGAATCCGGACGATGAATTTAAACCTTCTAAGAAATTAGGAGGTTTTTTTATGGGATAATTTTTAGAAAAAAATAATTAAAGATAACCCTGAAGATGCCTTAAAAGAGTTACTAGAAATAGTAGTTTTTTTAAAAATTAATTATCTTTTTTCTTCTATTTCATGAACCACTTTCTCTTTAAAACCAGGAAAAACTCCTTGCAGCAAAAAGAACACGCCAAAAATGATCAATATAAAACTAATTACTCTTTTAATTTTATAAATATTTACGGGTGTTAGTCGGTGTTTCAATTGCTTTGCTAAGATAATTTTTGCTACATCTATAACTAAGTAAAAAAACAACGTAGCAGAAAAAAAAGTAAGAACCCGAAAAGGAATCATTTGTAATCTTGGTCCTTGAGTTATAATCACCATCATCCAAAAACCTAATATTCCCACATTAATTATATTTAAGAAAAAGCCTTTAAAAAACAACCCTAAATAGTTGTTTTTAGGAATGTCATCGATATCTCTTTCCTCGTCAATTACAAATTTTTTCCTTATTTGGACATATGAAATTAAACCATAAACCGACATAATTAATCCGCCAACTATATATAAATTTGGATTGTCTTTAAACTGTGCTAAAATTTGATTGGAAGCAAAATAAGCAATAAAAATAAAAATAATATCGCTAAAAATAATACCACAATCTAACGTAAAAGCGGCTTTAAATCCCTTGGTAATACTGGTTTCAAGTAAAACAAAAAAACCAGGACCAATGGAAATAGCGAGTAAAAAACCCCAAGGAATAGCAGCTAAAATGTCTTGTATAATCAAGTGATCAGTATTCAGTTATTAGTATTCTGTGTTTTTAATAAAGTACGAATTTACAAAAAATTCTACCAACTAAAAACGGAAAACATATTACTATTATTTTGCTTGTTCGATAGTTCCTCCAGCGATTTTCTTTTCGTTGATTTGTTTTGGTTTTCCATAAATAATAATCTCACCACCCGCTCTTGTTTTTGCCTCTACCAAATTAGTTGCATAAACATGAGCTATTCCGCCAGCGTTTACAGTTACTATAGTTTGTTCTGTTTTACAATCTTGACCATCGTATTTTCCTCCCGAATTGGATAAAATATCTTGATTTTTTACATCACCTAAAACCGTTACAATACTACCTTGTGAAACACGAACTTGTAATCTGTCTGCTTGTAAATTGATAAGTTTAATTTCAGAACCTTCCTTGCAAATGATATCAAAATTAACCGCAGTAATTGCATCTTTAGCACTAATTCTACTTCCTTCATTAGCTTCAACAGCTTCTAGTTTTATATAATAAACAGTTGCAGATATTGTTTCTCCACTTAACATTTTTGTTAAAGGCATTCTGATCTTTAATTCGCCATTTTTATTTACTAATTCTACTTCGTTGTAGTTTTTACCTATAAGTTTTACTTTATTTTCGGTAGATGGAATTAAAGTAACATCTATCTTATCAAAAGTGGTAACTTTGGTAAAATCACCAATAAATCTCTCTGTTTGAGCGAAAGTTATTGAACTGATTAAAAATAAACTAAAAATTATATTTTTCATTTCTTTAATTTTTATAAGATTACTCTCTCTTTCTTAAATAATGAAAATCCAATTGTTTTTTCACTAAATCGGCGTTTTTTACTTTAACGTAAATTTCGTCTCCTAATTGTAATATATTTTTAGAAACTTCACCTACTAACGCATATTGTTTATCATCAAAAGTGTAATAATCATCTCTAATTTCACGAATTCTACACATCCCTTCGCATTTATTTTCGATGATTTCTACATAAATTCCCCATTCGGTTACACCAGAAATAACACCTAAAAACTCTTCATCTTTGTGATCTTGCATGTATTTTACTTGCATGTATTTCACAGAATCTCTTTCGGCTTTTGCAGCTAAATTTTCTCTATCAGAAGAATGCATACATTTTTCTTCATATTCTTCTTCATTAACACTTTTTCCTCCATCTAAATAAAATTGTAGCAAACGGTGTGCCATCACATCTGGATAACGACGAATTGGAGATGTAAAATGACTGTAATAATCAAAAGCTAATCCGTAATGACCAATATTTTCGGTAGAATAAGCAGCCTTACTCATACTTCTAATAGTAAGTGTATCTACTAAATTTTGTTCTTTTTTACCTTGTACTTCAGAAAGTAAGTTATTTAACGAACTTGAAATGTCTTTTTTTGATCTGAAATTTATAGAATATCCAAACTTAGCAATCACAGTTTGAAGATTGATTAATTTATCTTCATTAGGTTCATCATGAATTCTATAAATGAATGTTTTCTTTTGTTTTCCAATAAATTCCGCTACTTTTCTATTCGCTAACAACATAAATTCTTCAATCAAATGATTTGAATCTTTACTTTGTTTGAAGTAAACTCCAATAGGTTCTGCTGCTTCATTTAAATGAAATTTTACTTCTACTTTATCAAATGAAATTGCACCGGCATTCATTCTTTTTCTTCGAAGAATTTTAGCTAACTCATCCATTTTAAGAGTAGCATCAACTATTGGTTTAGGAACATTATATTCTTTTCCAGTTAATGAAATTTCGGCTGGAATTAAGTCTGATTTACTCTCAATAATACTTTGTGCTTCTTCATACGCAAAACGTTGATCTGAATAAATTACCGTTCTTCCAAACCACGAATCAACAACTTCAGCTTTATCATTCAATTGAAAAACAGCTGAAAATGTATATTTTTCTTCATGTGGACGCAATGAACAAGCAAAATTAGATAAAACTTCGGGTAACATTGGAACCACTCTATCCACTAAATACACTGAAGTGGCTCTATTATACGCTTCATCATCTAAAATAGTTCCTTCTTGTAAATAATGCGAAACATCTGCAATATGAACTCCTATTTCATAATTTCCGTTTTCTAATACTTGAAACGATAACGCATCATCAAAATCTTTTGCATCTTTTGGATCAATCGTTAAAGTTAAAACATCGCGCATATCACGACGTTTTTTAATTTCTTCTTCAGTTATCGAAGTATCTATTTTATTTGCATACGCTTCTACTTCAATTGGAAAATCATAAGGTAAACTATATTCAGCTAAAATGGCGTGAATTTCGGTATTATGTTCGCCAGGTTTTCCTAACACTTTAATTACCGAACCAAATGGAGAATCAGCTTTCTTAGGCCAATCTTCTAAAGTCACTAAAACAACATCACCATGTTCTGCTTCGTTGATTTTATTTTTAGGAATAAAAATATCAGTATACATTTTAGTATTTGTAGTTGTAACAAATCCAAAATTTTTCTGAATATCAATAACTCCTACAAATTCTGTTTTTTTACGTTCTAAAATTTCTAAAACTTCTGCTTCTGGTTTACGTGAACTTCTTCTGTTATAAATATAAGCCTTAACTTTATCTCCATCTAAAGCATGATTTAAGTTAATGAACGGAACAAAAACATCTTCTTCTAATTCCTCACAAACAAAATAGCCATTTTTACGAGAAGTCATATCAATAACACCTTCATAATATTCTGATTTAGAAATTATTTGGTATTTTCCTATCTCGGTTTCATGAATTTTATCTTGTGCTTTAAGTATTTTTAGATCTCTAATTATTTCGTTTCTACTTTTAGTATCTGATAATTCTAAAATAGCAGCTATTTGCTTATAATTAAAGGATTTTAAAGGTTCTTTTGAAAGTATTTTAAATAGTTGTGCGGTAAAATCTTTTTGTTTATTTCCTAATTTTTTTGGTTTCTTACTCATTGTATCTTTTCTAAATATTGTTTAAAGTTACAAAGAAGAATTTAGAAATTAGAATACTCAATTCATAATTAACCAAAAAATAACAAATTTGAAAAAGTAGAAGTTTTCAACATTTATTAAAAAAAACAAAATTATTTTTAATTAAATTTAAATTTATGATGATGATTATAGTGTGTTAATAGGTAGTATAAGTTTTTTTAATATCAGGTGTTTTTAAAGTTATTTTTATTTATACAATTTAATTAACACTTTATTAATTTTATAACTACTTGAAATTTAAGGAAAACACTAATTAATAAAATAATTTATCAACAGCTGTTTATATTGTTTTTTATAGTTGTTTTGTAAATAACTTTTAGTTGTAAATTATGTTGATAACCCTCAAATTTTTATTGATAATTTACCAATAAAAAACAAAAACTATTCTTGCATTTTTAATTATGCTTTTGGATTACAAATTTTTTTAATACAACCTAAAAAAACTTCTTATTTTCTATTCAAAGTTGTTAACAGTTTATGTTAAATTAAGATTAACTGATTATCAACGAATTATAAAATGTAATTAACAATCCTTATTATTTGCTTAATTTTTTAATATAATTTTTTAATAATGAAACAATTAGTTAGAAAAGATTTAAAAAATAAAAAGCTTTTGTACTATCTACTAGTAACTTTAGTAATTTTGTAAAAACAAACAACAAACTATTATGAAAATTTCTATTGGAAACGACCACGCGGGTCCCGACTACAAAAAAGCAATCCTTCAGTATTTAGAAGAAAAAGGACACACAGTGTATAATCATGGAACCGATACTTTTGAAAGTGTAGATTATCCTGATTTTGGTCACCCAGTAGCGTATGATGTAGAAAGTAAAAAAGCTGATTTTGGTATTGTTATTTGTGGTTCTGGAAACGGAATTGCTATGACGGTTAATAAACATCAATATATTCGCGCTGCTTTGTGTTGGACAAAAGAAATTGCCGCTTTAGCGCGTCAGCATAATGATGCAAATATTATAAGTATTCCGGCTCGATACACTTCTATTCAACAAGCTATAGAAATGGTAGATACTTTTTTAACCACTTCTTTTGAAGGTGGAAGACACGCAAATCGTGTGCATAAAATAGCTTGTAAATAATCTTTCAATGAACCACAATCACGTTCACATCGAAAAACACGAAGTAAAAGCTAAAAATTTAGTGTATTCTATTTTATTGAATTTACTAATTACAATAGCTCAAGTTGTGGGCGGAATTATTTCAGGTAGTTTAGCATTAATTTCTGATGCTTTACATAATTTTTCCGATGTTCTTTCTTTGGTTTTTAGCTTAATTGCTAATAAATTATCGAAAAGAAAAGCCTCTATAGATCAAACTTTTGGTTTAAAAAGAGCTGAATTAATTGCGGCTTTTGTAAACGCCGCTACTTTAATTATTGTGGCTTTCATTTTAATTTATGGAGCTGCCGGACGTTTTATACATCCTCACGATATTAAATCAAATCTTGTAATTTGGTTGGCTGCACTTGGAATAGCTGTAAATGGTTTTTCGGTTATTTTATTAAAAAAAGATGCCAATCATAATTTGAATATGAAATCGGCCTACTTACATTTACTTACTGATATGATGGCTTCAATAGCGGTTTTAGTAGGTGGGTTATTAATGAAATTTTTCGGATGGTTTTGGGTTGATAGTGTAATGACGATTTTAATTGCTATTTATTTAATTGTTGTGGGAATAGATTTATTACTTAAGTCCACAAAAATGCTAATGCTATTTACACCCGCACACATTGATATTAAAGAAATTGTTAGAGCAGTACATAAAGTGTCTGGAGCCGGAAAGTTGCACCACATTCATGTATGGCATTTAAATGAAGAAGAAATACATTTAGAAGCGCACTTAGATTGCCCGGAAGATTTTACATTGACTCAATTTGATGAGGTTTTAAACCGAATTGAATTGGTATTATTTGAAAATTTTGGCATCAACCACACCACTATTCAGCCCGAATTTAAAAAAGAAGACCCAAAAGATTTTATCGTTCAGGATTAAACAGTTGTACATTTACATAAATTCAGCCTATAAATTCACCCAATATTTTTTCTTTTCATAATGAACCATATTCAATTCATACAAAACAAAACCAATATTGCGCCTAAAAGTATTGAAGCGACTATAAAATTACTTTCAGAAGATTGCACGATTCCTTTTATTTCGCGTTACCGTAAAGATCAAACCGGAAATTTAGATGAGGTGCAAATTGAGTCAATTTCGAAATTGAATAAACAATATGACGAAATCGTCAAGCGAAAAGAAAGCATCTTAAAATCTATTGAAGAGCAAAATGCGCTTTCACCTGAATTGAAATCTAAAATTGAAAACAGTTTTGATTTACAAGAATTGGAAGATTTGTATTTGCCTTATAAAAAGAAGAAAAAAACCAAAGCCGATGTAGCTCGTGAAAATGGATTAGAGCCTTTAGCAAAAATTATCATGAGTCAAAAAAATGATGATCTTGAGTTTTTGGCATCAAACTATTTGAATGCAAACGTTAAAAACGAAGATGAAGCATTACAAGGCGCTCGCGACATTATTGCCGAATGGATTAATGAAACTATTTTCATTCGTAAAAATTTACGCCGTTTATTCCAACGAAAAGCGCTAATTACCACAAAAGTAGTAAAGACGAAAAAAGACGATGAAGCCGCTCAAAAATTCTCGCAATATTTTGATTGGGAAGAACCTATTTCAAAAGCACCTTCCCACCGATTATTAGCAATGTTGCGTGCCGAAGCAGAAGGTTTTGTGAAACTAAATGTTACCATTGAAAAAGAAGAAGCGATCAATTTCATTGAAGAAAACAC
>CAMDQL010000051.1 GCA_945905915.1 Flavobacterium psychrophilum | reverse complement strand
TAAATCTACAGATGAAGTTGTAGGACTTACTAAATTAATAGTAAAATTAAGTGAACCTGCCGTTTCATTAACTGTAACAAAATTTGACGCAAAAGCAACACTTGGTACTCCTGTTGTAAAAGTTGAAGTTTGAATAGTAGTTAAAGCATTATTACTTAAATCTTCAACTGAATTTGGTAATAAAGCTACATAATATAATTGACTAGTACTTAAAATTGTTGTGGGTATAATTGTAATTACGTTGCCAGTAATTGTGGCATCAAATGGAACACTAGTTCCGGATGCATTGCTCAATCGGAATTCAATTAAAGCATCCACATTTGTGTTTGTTATCGCACTATTATCTATTAATCGAACAGCTTCATTAAAGCTAATTGTTGGATTAGTAGTTGTAGCAATATTCACAGCAGCGTTAGCTGGAACTATTGTGGCTGTTGGAGGAGATGTATCTCCACCTCCTACGGTTGTTCCTTCTAAAGTAAAATTATCAAAACGATTATTTCCAACCGTTCCACCAGCTCCTTGTGCAAATTCAACTTTTAATTTAAAATTTGCATTATTATTTGCTCCTGTTATTGAAGATAAATCTAAAGTGGTCAATGCTGGATTAGCATCATTAATTGTAACAGATGTAAAAACAACATAGCTTGAACCATCCAAAGTATAGTACCAAGTTTGAGTTCCCGCACCAGAACCCGATCTTCTGGTTGCAAATTTCACAATAATGTTCTCATATCCAGAAGTTGGCAACGTAAAAATCAAAGCGCCACCAATAGGATTATCATAACGTAAATGAGTACCAGAGACATCACTATTTCTAGCATTTAAATTTTGAACATCGAAGTTTTGTGCAGTACCACTTAAATTAATTACACTAGTACCTGCATTCACAGCTACTAGAGATGCCCCTCCTGCTGTTTGAGATGGAGTTGTTATTGCTGCTATTGAAGCATTGTCATTAAAGTTCCAATAATGAACTAAATTTTGTCCCCAAGTAAAAGAAGAAATGAATAATAAACTAAATAGTAAGGTTTCTTTTTTAAAGTAATTTTTTGTCATGATTTTTATAGTTTTAGATAGCTACAAATATCAATTGACAAGATTAAAATATCATTATTCAAAAAATAAGAAACAGTAAAGAAGTTTGTTTGAATCTTTACAAATTGTCAAATTATCACTACTTTTTTAGTATTTTTTTTACCACATTATTAACTTAACTTAAAATTAAAAATTCTCAAAATCTATAATTAATGCAAATTTTAAAAGTTTTAGTTAGAAAGCCAGTTCTCTAAAATCTGTTTTCCATCGGCAGTTAAAATGCTTTCCGGATGAAATTGAACACCTCGAACATCGTAAACACTATGTTTAACCGACATAATTTGCTTGTTTTCGTCAATAGAAGTAATAATCAAATTTTGTGGAAAATTGTCATGTGAAATTACCCAAGAATGATAACGTCCTACTTCAATTTGGTTTGGCAAATCGTTGAAAATATTATCGTTTTCAATAATGCTTATTTTTGAAGATACGCCATGATACACCTTTTCTAAATTAATTAACGTACCACCAAAAACTTCACCTATAGCTTGTAATCCCAAACAAATGCCTAAAATACTTTTGGTTTTAGCATAAGTTTGTATGACTTCTTTTAACAAACCTGCCTCACTTGGAATTCCTGGACCTGGTGATAAAACTATTTTATCAAAAGCGTCTAATTCTTTTAATTCAAATTCGTCATTTCTAAAAACAGTAACCTTAGCACCTAAATCTTCTAAGTAGTGGACTAAATTATAGGTAAAACTATCGTAATTATCAATAACAGCAATTTTCATTAATATAAATTAGGATATTTAGACGGATTAGCTTCATTCATAATTGCATATACTTTCTCAAAAATATCTTCGGCAGATGGTTTAGAAAAATAATCGCCATCCGTTCCATAAGCTGGTCTGTGTGGTTTTGCAGTTAATGTTTGTGGTGCACTATCTAAATATTGGTAGGCCTTTTGATTTTCAATAATCTCTTGTAAAATATAAGCACTAGCTCCACCCGGAACGTCTTCATCAATAACTAAAAGGCGGTTTGTTTTTTCGATAGATTTCACAATATCATGTTTGATATCAAATGGTAAAAGGGATTGAATATCAATAATTTCGGCACTAATTCCAACCGATTCTAATTCGTTAGCAGCTTGTTCTACCAAACGCAAAGTTGAACCATAAGCCACTAAAGTTATGTCAGTTCCTGTTTTGATTGTTTCAACCACACCAATTGAAGTTTTAAAATCGCCTAGGTTAGTTGGCATTTTTTCTTTTAATCGGTAACCATTTAAACACTCGATAACCAAAGCAGGTTCGTCAGATTCTAAAAGAGTATTATAGAAACCGGCCGCTTTTGTCATATTTCTTGGAACTAAAACATGGATCCCTCTTAGTGCATTAATAATCATACCCATTGGCGAACCCGAATGCCAAACACCTTCTAAGCGGTGACCACGAGTTCTTATAATTAAAGGCGCTTTTTGACGTCCAGCTGTTCTATATTGTAAGGTTGCTAAGTCATCACTCATGATTTGAATAGCATATAACAAATAATCTAAATATTGAATTTCAGCAATTGGACGTAATCCTCGCATAGCCATACCAATTCCTTGTCCTAAAATTGTAGCTTCACGAATTCCTACATCGGCAACACGCAATTCACCATATTTTTCTTGCATTCCTTCTAAACCTTGGTTTACATCACCAATATTACCTGAATCTTCACCAAAAATAAGTGTTTCAGGATATTTTGAAAAAATGGCATCAAAATTATCTCTTAATACCAAACGAGCATCGACCTCTTCTGCAGTTTCATCATAAGTGGCTGCGGTTTCTTTTATGTTAGTTACTGATTTTTCTGAATGTGAAAATAAGTGCGAACTGAATTTTGGTTGAATTTTTTCCGTGTAATTTTCGATCCAAGTTGCTAAAGAGGCACGAGAATTTTCACTAATAATCAAACGAAGTGCTTTTCTAGCACCACTTAGAATATCCTTACGAATAGGCTCTTTTATTGAAGCAATATCATTTGCAATTTTCTCTATAAAAACTTTATTTGCACTTTCAGAAGCAATTGAGTTTAATAAACTGACTAATTCTTGTTGTTCCGTTTTTATAGGAGTTATAAAGTTAGACCAAGCGGTTTTCTTTCCTTCTAAAACGTCTTTTTTGGCTTTATTATCTATTTCATCTAATTCTTCAAGTGTTGCTAAATTATTGTCAATTAACCACGTTTTCATTTTAGCTAAACAATCAAATTCTACTTCCCATGCTAATCGCGCTTCATTTTTATAACGTTCGTGACTTCCTGAAGTTGAATGTCCTTGAGGTTGCGTTAATTCTTGAACATGAACAAGAACTGGAACGTGTTCTTCACGAGCAATTTCTGCTGCTTTTTGATAGGTTTCTACTAAGGATGCATAATCCCAACCTTTTACTCTTAAAATTTCGTACCCTTTATTATCTGCATCTCTTTGAAATCCTTTTAAAATTTCGGAGATATTTTCTTTAGTGGTTTGATAACGTGCGTGAACCGAAATTCCATATTCGTCATCCCAAACACTCATGACCATAGGTACTTGTAATACACCAGCCGCATTGATGGTTTCAAAGAATAATCCTTCAGAAGTAGAAGCATTTCCAATGGTTCCCCACGCTACTTCATTTCCATTTTTTGAAAAGTTGGTTTGATTAAATCCAGAAACATTTCTATAAATTTTTGAAGCTTGTGCTAATCCTAATAGACGAGGCATTTGCCCAGCAGTAGGAGAGATGTCTGAACTTGAATTTTTTTGTTCAGTTAAGTTATTCCAATTTCCGTTTTCGTCTAATGAATGGGTAGCAAAGTGACCGCCCATTTGACGTCCGGCGCTCATTGGATCAAAATTAATATCGGTATGACCATATAAACCAGCAAAAAACTGTTCAATTGTTAACTGACCAATTGCCATCATAAACGTTTGGTCTCTATAATAGCCTGAACGAAAATCACCATTTAAAAATGATTTTGCCATTGCTAATTGAGGTACTTCTTTTCCATCGCCAAAAATACCAAATTTGGCTTTTCCAGTTAAGACTTCTTTTCGACCTAATAAGCTACATTCTCTACTGATACGTCCAATTTTATAATCATTGAGGACTTCATTTTTAAAATCTTCAAACGAGACTACTTCAGATGTAATTGCTTTTTCCATAAACGTTACTACGAAATTGATATTTTAACAAATTTAATTAAATCAGAATTATAAAACAATATGAAAAACTTCTTTTTTTAATTATTAGTAATTTATCAAAGGTTTTGGTTTAAAAAAACTAATGAATTCAGTAAATAGGTAGTTACAGTTGTGAATTTCGTAATAAATTCTGTGTTTTTATATTAAAACCATTTTCTGGTAAATAATGAAACCAATGTTTTTGGGCTTAAGGTGACTACAAATCTTATTTTTTCCCCATAATTATTAGAGTTTAATTCAAATCCATTCGTGGAATAAACAGGTAAAAATAACTCAAAATAATCGGGAACAAGATTTAAATGCAACCCCGAATCATATACAAATTTTGGATTGCTGTATTTGTTTTTCATCATCCCTACATCGCCATAGACTTGAATCCAATTCCAAACATTAAAAGTAGCGTTAATGGTGCTCATCCATTGGTTTGCAAATCGATCCTTTAGTTTTGATTTGAATCCTCCTTCTACATACACATATTGTTGGCTGTAAATTCCAGTAGCTTCACTGCGACCAAGTAAATTATAATCGAACATATAATCATTAGGGCGATCTAAACCGAAGCTAAAGAAATCTGAATTAGTACTTCGATACATAAAAGCACCAAAAAACCATCTCAGACTTATTTGACGATTGTTCTCAAATAATTTTCGATAATGTATTTCAGTGGCAATTTTCCCGAATGAACTAGCTAATTGAAAATCATTAGAATAATAAAAATGTTTAGTTCCTTCTGATTGAAAATTGCTGTATTTGGCGTTAAAAATATTATAGTTTTCAGTACTTGAATCAAGTGTATATGCGGATTTTTCTCTATTGATATAAACTTGTCTCAATTGAATTAATTCAGATTTATTTTTGCGTAAATTTTCATCTCTAAATCGGAATTGAACAATCGGAATTAAGTTGGTATAAAAAGCATCTGGCGCATAATGAAAACGATTTCCTGTAATGATGTATCTGATATTGTACAATTTCCCTTTTTCTCTTATATTATCTTCAACCATAGCATTGAATTTTCCAACGAGTGTACCAGTATTTGTTGATAACATAGGAGAGACACTGAAAGTAAACGGTTTATTTAAAATAGATCGATTATTGATTCGTAAACCCAGTGCAATTCCGTCATAGGCATTAAATTCTACTTCTGGAACATAAAATATTTGGTTATAATGTGGTTCTTCTAAATCCTTAAAGAAATTTAATTTAAAGGGTCTGTTGTTAAAGAAAAAACTATTAAATGATTTCCAATTATTACGTAAATTGTATTCTGGAACTTCATTATTATAATTAAGTACAATTTTATCGGCTCCTAATCTGGGTATTGTAATTATCGAATCGGTTTTAATATTTTCAAACCATATTTTGTTTACAATAGTATTGTTTTTCAATTGGTACAATGAGATGGGCACATTTGTATTTGTTTTATTGATTATTTTAAACAAAATAGCGTCTTTAGTTTTGGTGACTTTTCCAAATTTAAAATCAATAAGATCTCGAGATTCAACCATAGTTTTAAAAAACCAATCGATTTTTTGAGGTGCATTTTTTTCTAAAATGGTTTCAAATTGTCTTGTATTTGAGCTAGAATATTGGTTAAGCAACATAAATTCTTTTATACTAGAATTCACAATTTGATTACCTAAAAAATTATCTAAATAGTTTAAACTTAAGCCAGCTTTGTATTTATTTGCAATTTGTTCGTTAAATTTTATCAATTTGTTTTTAGGCTCATTTAGTGCTTGGTCTAAATTTTTTCGAGCCATTAATATTTGTAAATAATTGTATTGTTGATTGAACGGTAAATTAATGAAATGATAGGATTTTAGTAGTTTTAAGTCTGCTAAATTGCCCGTCATTTTAGTATTTGGATAATATTTTTCGATATAGTTCATCATCAAAAAAACTTGAATTCCATCATATATCCAAGCTTCTTTTCTAGGATTTAATTGTAAATTTTCTTTCAGATAATTATTTAAATACGCTTTTAAAAATTTAAGTTCAAACATAAATTCATCCGAAAAAGGACTTAAAAATCCAGGTAATTGATTGAGTCCATAAAAAGGTTGCCGTTGATAATCTTCTTGCGAAATTAGTATTTTATGGGTAAACGATTTTCCAAGTTTTTCATCCGTAAAACGAGTGATTTTATAAATGAGTTCTGCTTTTTTTGTTTCATTTACTTTAGCATCATCAATTCCGCAGCTTACTTCAATTAGTTCATTTTTGTAGGTATTAAATGTATTTTTTATCTGTAAATAAAGAACGGCTTCCTGCTTATTTGTAGCTTTTAAAGAATAATAATTTTTATTATTGCTTAAAAGCTGATTTTCTTCATCTAAATTGCTTGATAATTTTAAATGTGATGGTGTTTCAATTTCAATTTCAAAATCGGTTAGCGCATTTGGAATATCATCCAAATTCTCATTGCTTTGTTGAATAAATTGTTTATTTTCATATTGTGAAGGTGATAAGTACCAATGTTTTAAAATAAGATTTCCATCTTTATCAAATCCGTATTTCGTAAATTTTTCATTTGCAATTTTAACGGAATATTCTAATACAATGGTTTCCTTTTTACACGGTAAGATAGGGGAGTTAAGCAGTAATTTTAATACATCAATATGTTTTTCTTGGCGTTGCCATTGCACATTCTTTTTATTTACATCATTAATTGCTAAAATTAAGGTATAGCCTCTGTCTTTTTCTTTAGCTAGATGAAAAGATCTTGTAAATTCATCAGAAAAATGATTTGCAAGATCAGATTTTTTTGAAGAAAAGGCATGATTCCAATCATTAAGAATAATTTCTGATAATGTATCGTTTGAAGTATTGTTATAAGTTAAATACTGTTTAATATGTAATATTTTATTTTCAGCATCAACCACAACACTCATTTTAGAATAATGTTGCGCTGAGGCTGATATTATGAAAATTAAAAGAAAACTAAATAAAAAATTGTATTTCAATTTTGAGTATTGTTTTTGTTTTACTACTAAATTTTTATAAAAATAGTTAAAAACGCCAAAAACGCAACTTAATTTAAGTTTAATATTTTTAGTATCTCATGTTTTAAAAATAACTTATCGTTAAAAAATAGTATCTTTGAATAAAATAGTAAATGATGTTAAAAAATAGCCTCGTATTATTTTCTCTTATATTTGTCAATCTAGTAGCTTCACAAGTATTCATCAATGAGATTGATGCTGATAATCCGGGTAGCGATGTTAGAGAGTTTGTAGAGTTGAAATCGACGGCTCCTAATTTTTCTTTAAACGATTATGTACTTGTTTTTTTTAATGAATCAAATACGTCAAGCTATTATACTTATGACTTAGATGGATTTGTTACTGATGCAAATGGTATTGCTCATTTTGGAAATATTTTAGTTTCACCATCCCCTATTGGAACTATTCCCAACAATAAAATTCAGAACGGACCTGATGTTGTTGCATTGTATCTTGGTAACGCTACTGATTTTCCATACACAACTTCAACTGGAACTACAGCCACACTTACAAATTTAATAAATGCGATTGCTTACTCAAACAGCAATACCACAGTAGCTACAAATTTGATGTCAATTTTAAACCTCTCGGTGAGTACGGCAGATATTGAAACAACCAATTCCATATCAAAGTCAATTCAGCGAAAAAATGATGGCACTTATGAAGTTAAACCACCAACACCAGGTGTTAATAATGATGGAACTGGAGTTGCTCTTAATTATTTGTCAACTTCAATGATTGCTGATAATTTTAATGAAGGACAACAATTTACAATACAATTCTCAACATCAGTACCAGTTACTTCTAATCTTGTTTTTACGTTTACATTACAAGAAGGCAATTTTACAGTGGCAGATTATTCAGGTACAAATGTTAATACAACAACAGGAATTGTTACAGTAACCATTTTAGCTGGAACTTCCACTGCTTCATCAATTATAAACTTAACGGATGATACCACTTATGAAGGTGATGAAGAAACACATCTTGTTTTATCCACATTGCCAACTGGTTATGTTAAAAACAATGATAATATATATATTAGGATCTATGATAATGATTACATAGTTCAAAATTTTGGTACTCCAATTAATCCTACTTATGGTTTGGTTACCCCAACTATACAATCGGGTTATTATGATTCATTGGAAGGATTATCCGGTGCCGCTTTAAAACAAGCTGTTCAGGACATTATTGCAAATCCTTCGGTGAGGTTACATAGTTATGCTGATATTTGGGATATTATCCGAACTGCAGATCAAAATCCAGCAAATTCAAACCAGGTTTGGTGTATGTATATTGAATCGCCAATGGCAAAATTAGATCAACAAGTGGGAAGTAGTATTGTAGGAAAATGGAATCGTGAACATATTTTTTGTCAATCAAGAGGTGGGTTTGAAGTATCCAGCAATGATTCGGCTGATGGTATTAATTTTTGGAGCTCAACAAGCGCAGCCTCAGTTGTAGATGGAGTTTCTGATGCGCATCATATTCGGGCTGAAAATGGTCAAGAAAATTCTTCTCGAAATAATAAAAATTTCGGTACAACAACGTCTGCAACAGTTTACGCCGGACCTTCTAATTCGCAAGGTTCATGGCACGGCGATGTAGCACGTGCATTGTTTTATATGGCAGTTCGTTTTAATGGATTGAATGTTGTAAATGGTGATCCAAGTGAATACTTACCAAGTACAACAACTTCTTCGGGAAATATTGGTGATTTAGCAACTTTACTCAACTGGAATACTACTGATCCGAGAGATGATTTTGAAATGAATCGCAATAATTATATTTATACTTGGCAAATGAATCGCAATCCATTTATTGATTATCCTTTATTGGTTAATTATATTTTTGGAGCTAATTTTGGGCAACCATGGTCAGCTAGCTTAACCGCAAATAATCCCGTTCAAAATAAAATTGTAGTGTATCCAAATCCAGCTGAAGATTATTTAATTATATCGGGATTAGAAGGTAATGCAATTGCCAAAATTTATACCCTTACAGGTCAGTTGATTCAACGCATCGAATTTGAAAAAGAAATAAAACTGAATTTAAATTGCAAAGCCGGAATGTATTTAGTTACAATAACTAATGACTCACAAACAACCACAAAGAAAATAATTGTAAAATAAATAAAAAAGTCCTTTAATATTGAAGGACTTTTTTATTAGAAATTAGGCGATAAATTGTATTTTTTATAGAAGTTATCTAAAGCTTCTAAAACTTCATCTTCTGTATCAACCACTTTTATGAGGTTTAAATCATCTGGATTTGCGTTTTTCATTTTATCAATCATAACCGTTTTAATCCAATCTAATAAACCCGACCAAAATTCAGTTCCCACTAAAATAATTGGAAATTTTCCAATTTTCTTTGTTTGAATTAAAGTTACGGCTTCAAATAATTCGTCTAATGTGCCAAAACCTCCCGGCATTACGACAAAACCTTGTGAATATTTTACAAACATAACTTTTCTTACAAAAAAGTAATCAAAATTTAAGTTTTTGTCTTTATCGATATACGGATTGAAGTGTTGCTCAAAAGGTAATTCAATATTTAAACCAACCGATGTTCCACCACCATGATGAGCTCCTTTATTTCCAGCTTCCATAATTCCAGGACCGCCGCCAGTAATTACACCATAACCTGCTTTACTAATTTTATAAGCAATTTTTTCGGCTAATAAATAATATTTATCTTCTGGTTTTGTTCTTGCGGAACCAAAAATTGACACACAAGGGCCTATTCTTCCCATTGTTTCATAACCGTTCACAAACTCGGACATGATTTTAAAAATTGCCCAAGAATCGTTTGAGCGTATTTCATTCCATGTTTTTTGCTTAAATTTTGCTTGTATTCTGTGATCGTCGTTTTCGTATTGATCTGCTGCCATATTTGTTTCGTTTTAATTTTTAAAAAAGCTTACTAAGATAATTCTTTTTTCAAAAACTGTGCTGTGTAGCTTTTTTTATTTTTTATAATTTCTTCCGGAGTTCCTTTTGCAACCACTTCTCCACCACCTTTTCCACCTTCATAACCAATATCAATAACATAATCGGCTAATTTTACTACATCTAAATTGTGTTCGATGATTAAAACCGTATTTCCCTTATCAACCAACACATTTATAACATCCATTAATACACGAATATCTTCAAAATGTAAGCCTGTAGTGGGTTCGTCTAAAATATAAAACGTATTACCGGTATCTTTTTTAGACAATTCGGTTGCTAATTTAATTCGTTGTGCTTCACCACCCGAAAGGGTTGTGCTTTGTTGGCCTAATGTGATATAACCCAATCCAACATCTTGAATGGTTTTTACTTTTCGATAAATTTTCGGAATCATTTCAAAGAATTCTACTGCTTCATCTACCGTCATGTTCAATACATCAGAAATCGATTTTCCTTTGTAACGAATTTCTAAAGTTTCTCTATTGAATCGTTTTCCCATACACGTTTCACATTCCACATAAACATCGGGTAAAAAGCTCATTTCTATGGTTCTAACACCCGAACCTTCACAGGTTTCACAACGTCCGCCTTTTACGTTGAAACTAAATCTTCCTGGTTTATATCCTCGAATCATTGCTTCTGGTGTTTGCGTGTACAAACTTCTTATTTCCGAAAAAACATCGGTGTACGTTGCTGGATTGGATCGCGGTGTTCTTCCAATCGGACTTTGGTCAATGTCAATTACTTTATCAATATGCGCTAAACCTTCGATTTTTTTGTAGGGTTGTGGTTTTTTTACTGCATTGAAAAAATGCGCGTTTAATATCGGATACAAGGTTTCGTTAATCAAAGTAGATTTTCCACTTCCCGAAACTCCGGTAACACAGACTAATTTTCCTAATGGAATTTCAATCGATACATTTTTTAAATTATTTCCAGTAGCACCTGATAGTTTGATGGATTTTCCGTTGCCTTCTCTACGTGTTTTTGGCACTTCAATCTTCATTTTTCCATTCAAATATTGTGCGGTAATCGTATCTTTTTTTAATAATTCTTTTGGTGTGCCTTTACTGATGATTTGTCCGCCAAAACGACCTGCTTTCGGACCAATATCAATCACGTAATCAGCATGTTCTATCATGTCTTTATCGTGTTCTACTACAATAACCGAATTTCCAATATCGCGTAAACTTTCTAATGATTTTATCAAACGTTCGTTGTCTCTTTGGTGTAAACCGATACTTGGTTCATCTAATATATACAAAACCCCAACCAATTGCGAACCAATTTGCGTTGCCAATCGAATACGTTGTGCTTCGCCACCAGAAAGTGATTTTGAGCTTCGGTTTAACGACAAGTAATTTAAACCTACATCCAATAAAAATTGCAAGCGTGCAGTAATCTCTTTAACCACTTCAACAGCTATAACCTTTTGTTTTTCAGATAAATGTTGGTTTAAACCAGCAAACCATTCTGATAATTCGGCTATATCCATTTGTACCAATTCGCCAATATTTTTCCCATTTAATTTAAAATATAAAGATTCTTTTCTCAAACGTGCTCCTTCGCAATCTGGACAATTATTTTCGTCCATAAATTCTTTTGCCCAACGTTTTATACTTGCTGAATCGGAATTATCGTATTGATTTTTAATGAAGTTTGAAATGCCTTCAAAATCGATTTTATAATCTTTAGTAATTCCCATAACTTTTGACACGACAGAGAATTTTTCGTTTCCTCCATACAAAATTATATCCATTGCTTCTTTCGGAATGTTTTCAATGGCATCGGTTATTTTGAAATCATATTTTTGAGCAATAATTTCCAATTGTTTGAAAATCCAAGAACTTTTATATTCGCCCAAAGGGGCAAAACCACCATTTTTAATAGATGATTTTGGATTGGGTATAATTTTCTGTAAGTTGATTTCGTTCACAGTTCCTAATCCGTTACAACA
>CAMDQL010000050.1 GCA_945905915.1 Flavobacterium psychrophilum | reverse complement strand
ACTTTTCCATTGGTTAAAGATTTTAATTTTGTTCTCACGAATGCTGGACCTTTGCCAGGCTTAACGTGAAGAAACTCAATAATTTTATAAATATCGTTGTTGTATTTTATACATAATCCGTTTCTAATATCTGAAGTACTTGCCATTTTGTTTTATTTTATTTAAAAATTAGTTTATTTTACATGGATCCCGTATAGCCTTTCATTATTCCGCGTGACGAATTTCGGATAAAATCTAAAATCTCATCACGTTCTGTAGTTGCCTCCATTTCCGCTTCAAGTATGCTTAATGCTTGAGTAGTATTATAATTTTTTTGATATAGAATTCTGTAAATATCTTGAATTTCTCTAATTTTTTCAGTAGAAAAACCTCTTCTCCTTAATCCAACGGAATTTATTCCAACATAAGACAACGGTTCTTTTGCTGCTTTGGTAAAAGGTGGAACATCTTTACGTACCAATGAACCTCCAGAAATCATAGCGTGGTCACCTATTGAAATAAATTGATGTACCGCTGCTAGTCCTCCAATAATTGCATAATTACCTACCGTAACATGACCCGCAAGCGCAACACCATTAACAATAATGGCATTATCTCCTATATGACAATCATGAGCGATATGTGCAGTAGCCATAATTAAACAATTACTACCAATTTTAGTTTGACCTGATGCAACTGTACCCCTATTAATTGTAACACACTCCCTAACAGTAGTGTTGTCTCCAATTACCGCAAGTGATTCTTCACCTCCAAATTTTAAATCCTGAGGAACAGCTGAAATTACTGCACCGGGAAAAATATTACAATTTTTACCTATTCGGGCACCTTCCATGATGGTAACATTCGAACCAATCCAAGTTCCCTCACCTATTTCAACATTATTGTGAATGGTTGTAAATGGGTCAATTACAACATTTCTTGCTATTTTCGCACCGGGATGCACATAAGCTAATGGTTGATTCATATATTTAATTTTTATTTTTATTTTCCTTATTTATAAGGATGTTTGTATTTTCTAGGTTTATTTTACTTTCACAATCTGAGCCATTAATTCGGCTTCCGAAACTAATTTTCCATTAGCATAGGCATAAGCTTGCATGTGACAAATACCTCTTCTAATAGGTGAAATTAAGTCACATTTAAAAAATAATGTATCACCTGGTAATACTTTGTTTTTAAATTTAACATTATCAATCTTTATGAAATAAGTTAGATAATTTTCTGGATCTGGAACCGTACTTAAAATTAAAATACCACCGGTTTGAGCCATTGCTTCAACTTGTAAAACACCTGGCATTACTGGGGCCCCAGGAAAATGTCCGACGAAAAAATCTTCATTCATAGTAACGTTTTTCAATCCTACGACATGCGTGTCTGAAAGTTCAAGAATTTTATCTACTAACAAAAATGGTGGTCTGTGGGGTAATAAATCCATTATTCCATGGATGTCTAAAACTGGCTCTTTATTAATGTCGTAAGTAGGAACATTATTTCGTTCTTCTAATTTGATTAACTTGGATAGTTTTTTAGCAAATTGAGTGTTTACAAAATGGCCAGGCTTATTGGCAATTATTTTACCTTGTATTCTTGTTCCGATTAATGATAAATCTCCTATAATATCTAATAATTTATGGCGAGCAGCTTCATTTGGATAATGCAAAGTAAGATTATCTAAAATACCATTTTCTTTTACTGAAATACGCTCCTTGTTGAATGCTTTTTTTAAATTCTCCATTGTTTCAGGTGAAATTTCTTTATCCACATAAACAATAGCATTATTTAAATCTCCCCCTTTAATTAAACCATTATTTAATAAACTTTCTAATTCATGTAAAAAACTAAAGGTTCGACAATTTGCTATTTCTTCTTTAAATTCATTTATGTTTTTCATGGTTGCGTTTTGCGTGCCTAAAACTTTTGTACCAAAATCTACCATAGCTGCAACACAATAATGATCACTAGGAATCACCGTAATTTCACTCCCTGTTGCTTCATCTGTATAAGTAATTACATCTTTAACAACATACACCTTACGTTCAGCATCTTGTTCAACAATTCCAACCTTTTCAATTGATTCAACAAAATATTTAGAAGAACCATCCATTATGGGTAATTCCGAAGCATTTAATTCAATAATAACATTATCAAGATCACAACCCACTAAAGCCGCTAAAACATGCTCTGGAGTTTGAATCATAACACCTCTCTTTTCTAAATTAGTTCCGCGTTGAGTATTTACTACATAATTAGCATCAGCTTCAATTATTGGCTGCCCTTCTAAATCAACTCTTACAAATGTAAATCCATTATTAATTGGAGCTGGTTTAAATGTCATTGTAACCTCTTGACCCGTATGTAATCCTACTCCTGTTAATGAAATTTCACTAGCTATTGTGGTTTGTTTAACCATGACTGTACTCTATTTTTATTATTGTTGTTTTTTTAATTCCTCAATATCAGAAACAATTTTTGGTAAATTTTTAAAATGAACGAATGATTTTGCAAAATCGCCATAATTAAATGCCGGACTACCTTGAACTACTTCGTCGTCTGCTAAATTTTTACCAATACCGGATTGACCTTGAATTTTTACACGATCACCTATTATTAAATGCCCAGCAAAACCAACTTGCCCCCCAATCATACAATTTTTACCAATTTTTGTAGAACCGGCAATTGCAGTATGAGCAGCTATAACTGTGTTCTCTCCAATTTTAACATTGTGAGCTACCTGAATATGATTGTCTAATTTAACCCCTTTTCTAATGATTGTAGATCCTAAAGTGGCTCTATCTACTGTTGTACAAGCACCTATTTCTACATTATCTTCAATAATTACATTGCCAATTTGTGGTACTTTTTTAAAGGTTCCGTCTTCTTGAGGTGCAAATCCAAATCCGTCGGGACCAATTATAGTTCCAGAATGAATCGTACAATTAGTACCAATTACACTTTCAGAATAAATACGAACTCCAGCAAAAAAGACACAATTATCTCCAATTGTTACGTTGTCACCAATAAAACTATTAGGATAAATTTTGACATTATTGCCTATTGAAACATTTGTACCCACATAACAAAAACTACCTAAATACAAATCGGTTCCATATGTAACTCCTTCAGAAATAACCGAAGGTTGCTCGATTCCTGATTTCATCAATTTGATTTGATTGTAATATTCTAATAATTTTGAAAACGATTGATAAGCATCTTCAACTTTAATAAGGGTTGTTGTTATTTCTTGTTCAGGCTCAAATGAAGCATTAACAATTGCTATAGTTGCCTGTGTAGAATAAATGAAATTAGTATACTTTGGATTAGCTAAAAAAGTTAAAGAACCTTCTGTACCTTCTTCTATTTTAGATAATTTATATACTTCAGCATTAGGATTCCCTATTACTTCTCCTTCTAAAATACCTGCTATTTGGGTTGCTGTAAATTTCATTTAAAATATGATGTTTATTTCGCACTACTGCGCGAAATGATAAATATAAAACCCTTCAAAACTATCAAATATACAACTTTGAATTTTTTATAGGTGCAAAAATATAAAAATTAAATTAAAGTCTTAAATTCCGAGCACTACTTTTGGAAAACAGATGTAATATTTTGTTACTTCTTTAGATAATGCTTTTAAGTACATTTGATCTGATGCTGCAACAACATCTTCAATGGTCTTGTCTTTTTTAAGAATATAAATTGGTTCGCTAGATTTGCTGTAGGCTTGATTTTTCAACTTTCCCTTAAACACAAAATAGGCCGCTTCTTTTTCAGATATAGAAGCTAATTGCATGAACTCATTTTTAATAGCTAATAATCGCTCTTTATCTGGTTTAACATCGGTGATTTGAATTTTTAATAAATCTCTATTCAATATCATTCGACATAAATTTTGAAGCACAAAATCATCATTAAATTGCCAAGATTTTATAGCGCCCATGACATCGAAATCATCTAAATAAGAAAATCTGTCTAAAATATTTTTATCAAAATCAACTAATGAAATTTTATTTAGCATGAAAAAATGTAACGATGCACTGCAGGGTAAATCAATACCATTTTCCGTTAATTCTTTGGCTCTTTTTAAGATTTTTGTTAAAATCAATTCTGCAACAACACTAGTTTTATGCAAGTAGGCTTGCCAATACATTAATCGGCGAGCAACTAAAAATTTTTCAACTGAATAAATTCCTTTTTCTTCAATTACTAATACATCATTTTGAACATTCATCATTTGGATTAATCGATCGCTATTAATGTTTCCTTCGGCTACACCACTATAAAAACTATCGCGTTTTAAGTAGTCCATTCGATCCATATCTAACTGACTTGAAATTAATTGTAACATGAATTTACGATGGTACTCTCCTTTAAAAACTTGAATAGCTAATGCTAATTTTCCGTCAAATTCTTTATTTAATTGTTCCATAAAAAGTAAGGACAATTCTTCATGATGGACTTCATCTACGATACTATGCTCCATTGCATGACTAAATGGCCCGTGACCAATATCGTGCAAAAGAATGGCAACATAAAGTGCGTCTTCTTCAGCTTGTGATATCGAAACACTTTTAAATTTTAATGTTTCAACTGCTTTTTGCATGATATGCATACAACCTAGTGCATGATGAAAGCGAGTGTGATGTGCACCTGGATAAACTAAATAAGACATTCCCATTTGTGAAATTCGACGCAATCGTTGAAAATAAGGATGTTGTATTAAATCGTAAATTAAAGCATTGGGAATGGTGATAAAACCATAAATCGGATCGTTAAAAATTTTGAGTTTATTCGTTTGGCTCACAATTGTCAATTTAGAGTAACAAATGTAAGCAATTTTTCGAAACCGAATTGTTTAAAACTATTCCAAAAAATTATACTAATTTTAATACAATCGTCGTTTAATAAATAGTAAATTGCACAAAATAAAGTAAAAAATGAGCCAAATAAAAATCCTTTGGGTAGATGATGAAATTGATTTATTAAAACCACACATCCTTTTTTTAGAAAAGAAAAGCTACCATGTTACCACTTGTAACAAT
This sequence comes from Flavobacterium psychrophilum, assembly GCA_945905915.1. GTDB lineage: Bacteria > Bacteroidota > Bacteroidia > Flavobacteriales > Flavobacteriaceae > Flavobacterium > Flavobacterium psychrophilum_S. The sequence goes on along the minus strand of CAMDQL010000050.1, from coordinate 7,989 downwards.
GGTCAAGATGCGATCGATTTATTTGATAATGAGAACTTTGATATTGTTTTTTTAGATGAAAATATGCCAGGTTTAAGCGGATTAGAAACCTTAGCTGAAATCAAAGAAAAAAAATCTTCAGTTCCTGTAATTATGATAACAAAAAGTGAAGAAGAATATATAATGGAAGAAGCAATTGGTTCTAAAATTGCCGATTATTTGATTAAACCCGTAAATCCAAATCAGATTTTATTGAGTTTAAAGAAAAATTTAGACCATTCACGCTTAATTTCAGAAAAAACCACGCTTGATTATCAAAAAGAATTTAGAAAAATTGCAATGGATATGGCCATGGTTCGTTCTTATGAAGATTGGGTAGAATTGTATAAAAAATTATTGTTTTGGGAACTCAAGTTGGAAAATATTGAAGATCAAAGCATGGTTGAGATTTTAGAAAGTCAGAAAGCCGAGGCGAATTCGCAATTTGGAAAATTTATCGAACGTAATTATGAAGATTGGTTCCTTCCCAAAGCAGATAAACCATCACTTTCACATGAAATTTTTGGCGAATATGTTGCACCCGAAATTCGTAAAAAAGACAAACCTATTTTATTTATCGTGATTGATAATTTACGATATGACCAATGGAAAGCCTTTGAAAGTTCAATAAACAACTATTACAAACTTGAAAAGGAAATAAGTTATTTTTCAATTTTACCTACAGCCACTCAATATGCAAGAAACGCCATTTTTTCGGGGTTAACACCACTAGAAATGGAAAAAAAATATCCACAATATTGGAAAAATGATGTTGATGAAGGCGGTAAAAACCAATTTGAAGCCGAATTTTTATCGGAACAATTGAAGCGATTAGGTTTGAACATCAAACAAGAATATTATAAGATTACCAATTTTGCTGCTGGAAAAAAATTAGCCGAAAATTTTAAATCCCTAAAAGGTAATGATCTCACAACTATTGTTTACAATTTTGTAGACATGCTTTCTCATTCTAAAACCGAAATGGATGTAGTAAAAGAATTAGCATCAAATGATAAAGCCTATCGCTCATTAACCTTAAGTTGGTTCAAGAACTCACCATTACTAGACATGATTCAACAAGCACAACAGCTAGGATTTCGTTTAATAATAACCACAGACCACGGAACCATAAATTGTAAAAATCCTTCAAAAGTAATTGGCGATAAAAACACCAGTTTAAATTTACGTTATAAAACAGGGAAAAGCTTGTCGTATGAAGAGAAAGATGTTTATGCTGTTAAAGATCCAAAAAAAATAGGCTTACCAACTTTAAACATGAGTAGTTCATTCATATTTGCAAAAAATGATTTATTTTTGGCTTACGTAAATAACTTTAATCATTATGTAAGTTATTATCGAAATACCTATCAACACGGCGGAATTTCATTAGAAGAAATGGTGATTCCATTTTTAGTATTAGAACCCCGTTAATATGATCTATAAAACTAGAATAATTATATGACTATAATTTTTTCGTTAGACGAAATAACTACCGTTGCTAAACAAATTTTAGCTACGACATCATTAAAAAAAGTAGTTACATTTCATGCTCAAATGGGAGCTGGAAAAACAACCTTGATTAAAGAAATAGTAAAAGAATTAGGCGTTCAAGATAATTCAAGCAGTCCTACTTTTTCATTAGTAAATGAATATCGTACCTATGAAGGTGCCATTGTATATCATTTTGATTTGTATCGACTAAATTCTGAAGAAGAAGGTTATGATATGGGACTAGATGAATATTTTTATTCAGACGATTGGTGTTTTATTGAATGGCCCGAAAAAACGCCCAACCTAATTCCAATCGATCATGCCAGCATTTCAATTAAAGTTTTATCCGACGGAAAAAGAGAATTAGTATTAAAAAATTAGTGGATTCACTTACCAACTGCTTTAAAATTTAAAAATTATTAGTAATTTGGCTTTTTTAAACTAAATCGTTATGGCAATTTATAGTCCTTTTTCAAAATCGCAATTACTTCCACAGGAAGAAAAATTGGAGATTGCTCGACACAAAAGCGAACTATTTATTGGTATTCCAAAAGAAACTTCTTACCAAGAACGACGTATTTGTTTAACTCCTGATGCTGTTACTTCTTTGATTTCTCATGGACACCGTGTCATGATGGAAGCTGGTGCTGGAGAAAGCTCTAGTTATTCCGACAGAGAATATAGTGATGCAGGAGCTGAAATAACTAACGATACAAAAAAAGTAATGGGTTGCCCAATGATATTAAAAGTGGAACCTCCTACGCTATCGGAAATTGAAATGATGCACCCGGAAACTATTATTATTTCAGCCATTCAAATAAAAACACAGAAAAAAGAATATTTTGAAGCGTTAGCAACAAAAAAAATTACTGCACTAGCTTTTGAATTCATTAAAGACGAAGATGGATCGTATCCAGCAGTTAAATCTTTATCTGAAATTGCAGGAACCGCTTCTATACTTATTGCTTCAGAATTAATGATTGGTGAAAAAATTGGTAAAGGGTTGCTTTTCGGGAATATTACAGGAGTTCCTCCTACAAAAGTAGTCATTATTGGTGCAGGAACAGTTGCTGAATTTGCTGCCAAAACTGCTTTAGGATTAGGCGCAAGTGTTGAAGTTTTTGATAATTCTATTACTAAATTACGTCGATTACAAAACACTTTAAATCAAAGAATATTTACTTCAACTATTCAGGATAAATCTTTACTCAAAGCACTGCGAAGATGCGATGTAGCTATTGGTGCAATGAAGGGAAAAAATCGCGCTCCAATTATAGTTACAGAGACGATGGTGGAACATATGAAAAAAGGTGCTGTTATTGTTGATGTAAGTATTGATACTGGCGGTTGTTTTGAAACATCAGAAGTAACAACGCACGAAAAACCAACATTTATTAAAAATGGCGTAATTCATTATTGTGTTCCTAATATTCCTTCGCGTTATTCAAAGACTGCATCTATGTCTATCAGTAATATTATTTCTCCATTTTTATTGCAAATTGCTGAAGATGGCGGTATTGAGAGCGCCATTCGTTGCAACAGTGGTTTAAAACATGGTATTTACAGTTATCATGGCTTGTTAACTAATAAAGCTATTGCCGATTGGTTTAATTTAGAACACAGAGATATCAATCTAATTGTTTTTTAACTCACTTTAAAACATCAACCAATGAATGTGGTTATTTGTGTAATTTACACTAAATTTGCACAAATTTATTTGGTATGAAATTTCAGTTTCGTTTAGCTTATTATTTATTCGGATTATTACTTGGAGGAATCTTTGTTATGTGGTTTTTAAAATCAAAAGCAACAGATCGCGGTGTCGAATTTTGTTATTTTCCTAATTGTCGTGTATTAAAAGATTTGCGAAGTAAATCACTAGAAATTGATTCCCTTGCACAACAATCATTCAAGGAAAAATGGGTTACTTTAGAGGATATTAAACAAAGTTTGACTTATGGAGATGTTGATTTTGAAAAAAGTAATGAACCGTATCGAAAAGGAAAAATATATATTATTGAAGGTAAAACTTCTAAAAATGAAGACATTACTATTACAATGGTAAATTATCCTACAAAAGTTCTATTAGAAAAGATTGAGAAAAAGTAATTTTTTTTTGTGAATCTCTTGTAAAACTAAATTATCCTTGTATATTTGCACTCGCATTACAGTAATAGTAAAGCACTTTATTGGGGCAATTAGCTCAGCTGGTTCAGAACATCCCGATGCAATCGGGAGGGTCAGGGCTCAGCAAGATTAAAAAATATTGGGGCGATTAGCTCAGCTGGTTCAGAGCATCCCGATGCAATCGGGAGGGTCAGGGTTCAGCAAGATTAAAAAATATTGGGGCGATTAGCTCAGCTGGTTCAGAGCACCTCGTTTACACCGAGGGGGTCGGGGGTTCGAACCCCTCATCGCCCACTTAAACCAAAAGCCTCTAGAGAAATCTAGAGGCTTTTAATATTAACAATAGCTAATATACAATTTTTTTGATTGACGTATTATCAAATAATGTTAGTTATACCTATAAAAAAAGCCACTCATTTCTGACTGGCTTAATTTAGTTAAATAGGAAGTACTTGTTACTCCTTTATAAACTTACTAGACTTATTGTTTGATAGCTTTAGATAATAAATACCTTTTGATAATTGCTCTACATTTATGGTGTTTTCAACATCATTTAGTTTGCCATTTAAAACCACTCTTCCTAAACCATCAATAATAGAATAAGGCTGATTAATTAGATCTGGGTTGATATTTACATTTAAGACATTTAAAGCAGGATTAGGGTATAGTCTGATTTGGGACAATTCAAAATTGTTAGTACTTAGCACTGTTCCTGCATCCACTAGATTCCATACTGTTCTTACATAAATACCATCCACAGTTATTCTTTGCGAAGTATTATCTTGTCTTAAAACTACTGCTTGTAATAATGGTGCATCTGCAGTTGGAGCAGCAGGTGATCCTGAAGTTGTATTTGTAAATGGGCCTAAAGTTGGTGTGGCAGGCTCAGAAGTTGGAATTGCATCAGTTGTTGAGTATACAAATAAACTAACTTCATCATTAAAATCACCAGTTATAAATTTATATTTTACTACGACTAGATAGGTTTGCCCAATAGTTAAATTTGAAGTTTCTCCCTGCGTAGCAGTAGAAGCATTAAATGCCAAACCTAATTTAAATTGCGTAGCTGGATCAGTACCTGGGGCTATATATGTTCTTGCTCTAAATGCATTGCTTAAAGCAGTATAAACAGGAGCAGTTGGAGCAGCATAATATCCAAGGTGAAAAAAGTAGACTAATGGTGCGGTAGCAGTTACAGATACCAAAAAAGAGGCATAAACGCTTCCTGAATTTATGTCAGCTCCAAAAGGTTTATTTAAATCTTCTCCAGTATTGTTAACCAAAGCAGCGTTTCCAACTCCACTTCCAATATAACCTGAAAAAGTTAATCCTGCATTACTCACTAAAATAGGATTTGTAGTTCCACTATGTTTATTCCAACCATTACTTGTTAATTGTGTAGTTGCGGCATAATCAAAATTTTCAACTAAATAGTTAGATTGACCAAAAGTAAATCCAAAAGATAATAAAATTAAAAATGTGTAAAGTTTTTTCATAAAAAATTATTTTATAATTAATTATGTAAAAGTAAATAAAAATTTATTCTTTTCTTAAAATTTAATTGTTAAAAAATAATTATTAATTGCAATTTATACCAATATTCATATTTTCTAGAAAAGTAAACTAACAGCATTATTTGACATTAACACCGCATCATGACCCGAATTGGGAACGGTATGAAACTGCCAGTTAAATGTTGCGTTGTTGGAATTTGCGTAAATTTGACTTCTCGAAAAGAAATAATTAGCCCTATCAAGTCTATTTAACCCTTGTAAATCGCTTGCTGGGTTATGACGAATAGATGGGTCAGAGCCATTATTATCCAAGCTCCCTACAGTAATGAATAATTTTCTACTAAAATAATTATTTGGACTAATAGTAGCAATTGGACAATTCATAATTCCATATGGAAAACTAGCAACACCATCTGGGACTGTATACCAACCACTATTTGCTGCAATAGCTTTGTCAAATCGAGCATTTGGCTTAATCAAAACGAATCGATGCACAAATTGACCTCCTCCAGAATGACCAAACATATTATAAGTATTTGCATCACTTCCAGAGTTAGCTTTAATAAAATCAAAGAGCGGTTCAATCATTGAAAAGGTCCAAATACTCTCATTATTTAAAGTTTGAGCAGTAGGAAAATTACCATCTTGATAAACATTCCCAATTATATAGGAGCTACCTCCTGGAAAATCAACACTATTAAATTCTGGTGCAAATACCATAAATCCATATTGATTTGAGGCATTAATCCAAATGTCACGATAATCGCTTGCATTTCGTTCATCTCCATGAAAAACGATAACAATTGGCATATTTGTCCGATTACCATTTGGAATATTATAAAAAACATTTATTGGTTTTTGAGGCAAACCATTATAGGTGAATACAAATTGGTTTGCGCCAGTATTTAATTTACTTGGCGGATTATTGATATCTTTATCTTTTGAACAAGAAGTTACGATTAAAACTAAAAAAAATGAAAATTTAAAAAGGAAATTTTTCATGATAATACTATCTTTTTTTTTTGATGGTTGGTTCCAGCAATAACTATTTACAAGATTACAAAAAAATATAATATGTTAATTATTTATATATATATTTGTTTTTTAATAATTACGTCTATTTCTAAACAAATAATTAATTAAATAATAATTATTCTTAAATCTCAAATAAAATGAAGAATTTTCATAAATCATTAATTTTTCTTTCTGTTTTATTTTTACTGTCATGTATATTAGCCTGCACTACTGAAGATGTAAGCCCATTTCCACCGACAATAGGAACTTTTACAGTGCCAGCAAAACGAATTGGAAGTACACCTTTCTTATTAACCCCACCAACTTCTAATAGTGCCGGAGTATTTACCTACACTTGTGCAGATTCTTCAATAGCAACAATTAGCGGATCGACAGTAACTATTGTTGGAATTGGAACAACTACTATTACAGCTTTTCAGCAGGCTGATGGTGGTTATGGTAGCGGATCGGTTACAGCAACATTTACTGTCTCTCAATTAGAACCACCAACATTTGGATCTTTTAATATTCCATCAAAAATGATGGGAAGTCTTCCTTTTCAAATTACGCCACCAACATCTAATAGTGGTGGTTCATTTTCGTATTCAAGCAGTAATACAGCTGTTGCAACAATCAACGGTACCACGGTTACAGTAGTTGGCGCAGGAGTATCTACTATTACTGCTACACAAGCAGCTTTTGGAACTTTTGCCTCAGGCACGACAACAGCGTCATTTACAGTTACGGCAAGTATTCCTGCAGCAAATATTGCTTCTGATAATTTTGACGCATCTTCTGGAACAGCTTTAACAGCAAATGGATGGATTGCTCATAGTAGCGGCACTACTAACCCAATACTGATAACCTCGCCAGGTCTTACATTTCCTAACTATTTTGGTTCTGGAATTGGTAATGCGGCTAGCGTAACAAGTATTGGACAGGATGTCTCTTTACAATTTAATTCCGTTTCATCAGGCACTGTATATGCTTCATTTCTTATAAAAGCATCTGCTTCACCTCAATGTATTGATCAATATTTCTTTGGCTTTGGAAATAATGATGTTGCAGATACTGCTTACCGAGGTAAACTAATGATAAATCAAGATGCAACTAATCCTTCAAAATTTAAGTTTGGATTTGCAGCTAATTTAACCAATAGATATACAACGAATCTATATGATTATGGGACTACTTACCTCGTAGTTATCAAATATAAAATTGTTAATTCAACAGTTACGAATGCCAACGGAAACGTAGGCCGTGACGAAACAAGTTTATATGTTTTTGACACAACTTCAAACTACCTAAATGAACCAAGTGTTCCAACTATTGGAATTGAAGACACTTCTTCAGTTGATATTCTTCCAGGAAGAGTAGTACTTAGACAAGATAATGCAAATTCTCCAAATGTTATTATAGATGGATTGAGAATTAATAGTTCTTGGAATCTTAGAAATTAATTTATAAAGTTAGAAAACAAAAATGAAGAATCTAAAAAGGATACTAACTTTAATTATTTTACTACTATTATTTGTAGAATATGCAAATGCCCAAGAGATTATAATAAACAAATATAAATTTGGGGAGGGCTTGGAATTTTCAGGAAAATACAACAACTATAAAATGGAAATTTCAGGATATTTACAACCTTACATTGATAGTAAAAAATATATAGATAACAACGATTCTTCCTTATACAATAGGATGAGAATTAGAAGGGCTCGTTTGAATTTTTCAGGTAGTTCAAAAAAAGAAAAGATATCTTATCGTGTACAATTAGATTTAACTGGTGGTGGCGAAGGAGATACTTCAACAGAAAGCCTAG
>CAMDQL010000049.1 GCA_945905915.1 Flavobacterium psychrophilum | reverse complement strand
TTCTCGCAATATTTTGATTGGGAAGAACCTATTTCAAAAGCACCTTCCCACCGATTATTAGCAATGTTGCGTGCCGAAGCAGAAGGTTTTGTGAAACTAAATGTTACCATTGAAAAAGAAGAAGCGATCAATTTCATTGAAGAAAACACGATTAAAAATAAAAATTCTGATGCAACCGAACACTTAGAATTAGCTATTAAAGACAGTTTTAAACGCTTGTTAGAACCGGCTATTTCAAACGAAACTTTGCAAGAAGCAAAAGCAAAAGCCGACATCAAAGCCATTGATGTGTTTTCAGAAAATTTACGGCAGTTGTTATTGGCACCGCCTTTAGGCGAAAAACGTATTTTAGCCATCGACCCAGGGTATCGAACGGGTTGTAAGGTGGTTTGTTTGGATGAAAAAGGCGATTTATTAAATAATGAAACCATTTATCCTCACGCGCCTCAAAATGATACCGCTATGGCGATGAAAAAAATCCGTTCGATGGTAAACGCGTATAATATTGAAGCGATTTCAATTGGAAACGGAACGGCATCTCGTGAAACGGAGTTTTTTATTAAAAAAATTGCTTTTGACAAGTCGGTACAGGTTTTTGTGGTTTCAGAAGCGGGTGCATCAGTGTATTCGGCGAGTAAAATTGCGCGTGACGAATTTCCAAATTATGATGTTACCGTTCGTGGTTCAGTTTCTATTGGAAGACGACTTTCAGATCCTTTGGCCGAATTGGTAAAAATCGATCCAAAATCCATTGGTGTTGGTCAATATCAGCACGATGTAGATCAAACCAAGTTGCAATTAGCATTAGATAGTACCGTAATGAGTTGCGTGAATTCGGTTGGAATTAACATCAACACCGCCAGTAAATCGTTGTTGAGTTATGTTTCAGGAATTGGAGAAAAAATGGCAGAAAATATTGTGGCCTTTCGTTCAGAAAACGGCCCTTTTGAAGACAGAAAACAACTGAAAAAAGTGCCTCGTTTGGGCGAAAAAGCGTATCAACAAGCCGCAGCATTTATTCGTATTAAAGACGGAAAAAACCCGTTAGATAATTCAGCCGTTCATCCAGAAGCGTATGCAATTGTAGAAAAAATGGCTAAAGATTTAGGTGTAAAAACAAATGAATTAGTAGCGAATAAAGAACAAATTGCGCAAATTAAACCAGAAAAATACATAACTTCAGAAATTGGAATTTTAACCTTAAAAGACATTTTAAAAGAGTTAGAAAAACCAGGATTAGACCCAAGAAAAGCTGCTAAAATTTTTGAATTTGATCCAAATGTTCGCAGCATAAAAGATTTAAAAACAGGCATGATTTTACCCGGAATTGTGAATAATATTACCGCTTTTGGTTGCTTTGTAGATGTAGGAATTAAAGAAAGCGGCTTGGTTCATATTTCCCAGTTAAAAGAAGGCTATGTTGCCGATGTCAATGAAGTGGTAAAAATGCACCAACACGTTCAAGTTAAAGTGTTTGAAGTGGATGAAGCGAGAAAAAGAATTCAGTTGACGATGATATTTTAAAATAAAAATTCCAAATTCTAAGTAATATTAGAATTTGGAATTTTTTTATTGGAAAATAAATAGATTACTCTTTAGTTTCCTCTTCTTTTTTAGAATTAGCCGGTTGGTCATCTTTAGCAGCGTTTTTAAATTCTTTGATGCCGCTACCTAAACCTTTCATTAATTCTGGAATTTTTTTACCTCCAAAAAGTAATAAAACAATAGCCAAAATGACTAATATTTCTGTAAGACCTATTTTTCCCATGATATGTAAAATTTATAACTTTTATTCGTTTAATACCTTACAAAGATAATAAGAAATTAACAAACCATTATTTTTTAACGAATTATTATAGCTATTAAAGTAAGAACGCGTTGTATTTAGTATATTTGTGTTACTAATTTGTTTCAAAAAATGCTCAATAAAAGACTTAAACGACAACTACTTCTTAATAAATTATACAATAAAAGAAGGTTAGTCATTCTTAACGAAGATACTTTTGAGGAAACTTTTTCATTAAAATTAAATTTAATGAATGTTTTTGTAGTAGGATCTGTAGGGGCTATTTTAATCATTTTTTTCACTACTTTTATTATCGCCTTTACTCCGCTTCGAGAGTATATTCCCGGCTATGCGTCTTCTAAGTTAAAGCAGCAAGCGCTAGACATGGCCATCAAATCCGATTCGCTAGAAAAATCAGTAAAAATCAATAACAATTATATTGCTTCAATAAAAAAAGTGTTAACCGGTGATTTAGAATATGCAAAACTGAATAAAGATTCAATAAAAGCTTTAAATTTAGAGCTCTTAGATGAATCTGAAGTGGATCCAACAGAAAAAGAAAAAGAGTTAAGACAACAAGTAATTAAAGAAGATAAATTCAATGTTTTTGATTCGGCTAAGCCAAAAGTTGCATTTGTTTTATTTGCTCCAGTTCAAGGCACAATTATTGAAAAATATAGTCCAAAAAATAAACATTTAGCCGTAACATTAGCATTAGGAAAAAACACACCCATTAAAGCTATTGCTGCTGGAACTATTATCTTTTCAGATTGGACGCCCAGCTCGGGTTATGTAGTGATTATTCGCCATAAAGACGATATTTTATCGGTGTATAAAAATGCGGCATCGGTTACAAAATCACAAGGAAATATTGTGAAATCGGGCGAGGTAATTGCCTTAGCAGGAACTTCCACCCCACAAAAAACAAACGCCACATTACGTTTTGAATTATGGAAAGATGGTTTTCCAATTGACCCAACCCAATTTATCAATTTCAATTAGCATGTCGTTAAAAGCTTTAGCAGCAAAAATTTTAGCAAAAAGAATTCACGCTAAAACCCAAAAATGGGCCAATAATCCAATTGAAACCCAACAAGAAGTATTTCAAGAATTAATCAAAGAAGCGACTCAAACAAAATTTGGAAAAGATCATAATTTTAGCGCCATAAAAAACCATTCCGATTTTACTAAAAACGTTCCTGTTCGCGACTATGAAGGCTTAAAATCCTATGTTGATTTAGTGGTAAAAGGAGAAGAAAACATCCTTTGGAAAGGAAAACCTTTGTATTTTGCTAAAACCTCAGGAACAACTTCGGGTGCAAAATATATTCCGCTTACTTCGGCATCTATGCCTTTTCATATTCAAGCTGCTAGAAACGCAATTTTAAGTTACATTCACGAAACAGGCAAGGCTGATTTTGTCTCCGGAAAAATGATATTTCTGCAAGGAAGCCCTGTTTTGGAAGAAAAAAACGGAATTAAATTAGGGCGATTATCAGGTATTGTAGCGCATTTTATTCCGAAATACTTACAAAAAAATAGAATGCCAAGTTGGGAAACCAATTGTATTGAAGACTGGGAAACCAAAGTGGATGCCATTGTAGCAGAAACGATTAAGGAAGACATGACCGTGATTTCGGGTATTCCGAGTTGGGTGCAAATGTATTTTGAAAAATTGGCCACAAAAGCGAATAAGCCTGTGGGCGAAATCTTTAAAAATTTTAATTTATTCATTTATGGCGGTGTTAATTTTGAACCGTATCGGGCTAAATTCGAAAATCTAATTGGTAGAAAAGTAGATTCGATTGAGTTGTTTCCGGCTTCCGAAGGGTTTTTTGCATATCAAGATTCGCAGAAGGAAAAAGGCATGTTGTTGTTGTTGAATTCCGGTATTTTTTACGAATTCATAAAAGCTGATGAATTTTTCACCGAAAACCCAAAACGATACACCATTGGAGAGGTGGAATTAAATGTAAATTACGTTTTAATCATTTCTACTAATGCCGGACTTTGGGCATACAATATTGGCGATACCGTTCAGTTTACGAGTTTAAAACCGTATCGAGTGATTGTTTCGGGACGAATCAAGCATTACATTTCTGCCTTTGGTGAGCATGTTATTGGAAAAGAAGTCGAATCTGCTCTTAAAGAAGCGATGGAAGGAACCGATGTTCGAGTAAATGAGTTTACGGTGGCACCACAAATTAATCCAAAAGAAGGTTTACCTTATCACGAATGGTTCATTGAATTCGATTCTGAAGTGTCGGAAGAACCCAATAATTTAGAAGAATTTGCGTTACAAATTGATGCTGCCATGCGCAAACAGAATGTATATTATGACGATTTGATTGTTGGCAATGTGTTGCGAACGCTTGTTATTACTAAAGTTCCAAAAAATGGTTTTCAAGAATACATGAAATCTAAAGGCAAACTTGGCGGACAAAATAAATTACCGAGATTAAGTAACGATAGAGCTATTGCGCATTTTTTTGAGAAAAAATAATAAAGATGAAAGAAAATAGATTGATTTTATTTTTTCTTGTTGTTAGCCAATTTGCGCTTTCACAAATCAAAGGCGTTGTTAAAGACAGTCTTTCTGGCGAACCGATACCTTATGTGAATATTTGGGTGGAGAACGAAACTATTGGAACAATTTCTGAAATTGACGGAAGTTTTGTTTTAACGACTTCATCTGATAAAAATATTGTTTTTTCGATTTTAGGATATAACAAAAAAACACTCAAAGCCAATCAAACCCAAATAGTTTTTTTAAACCCTACCATTTTTGATCTAAAAGAAATGGTGATATTAAACAAGAAAGAAACCAAGCAAGTTGAAATAGGAATTATTAAAAACACCACTTTTCAGGCTTTTGATAATGGACCAAAAGTAGAAGCTAAGTTTTTTCCGTATGAAAAATCGTATAGCAAAACCAGATTTATTAAAGAAGTTACCATTTTTACCGATAGCCGAATTGATAATGCTACGATTAAATTACATTTTTATAAGGTGAATGAAAACGGTGCGCCAGGAGAAGAATTGTTGACCAAAGATTATATGGTTTCCTTACAAAAAGGCGTAATAAAACATAAATTTAACCTAAGTAATTTGGATTTAGAATTTCCTAAAAAAGGACTTTTTGTGGCGTATGAAAAGCTATTAATTGAACAAAATAAACAAGGAACAAAGTATCAGCCTTATGTGCTTTATAATTATGTTGCCCGAGATTTTTTCTACACTTATGCTTATGGAAAATGGACCAAACAAGAGACTAATTTTACAGAGCCGCTTAGAATAAACGAACCTTCTATAACCCTAGTATTATCTAACTAAAAATAAAATTTGTAACTTTGCAGGTTAGATAAACAAAATATTAATGAAAGACATTAAAAACATTTCGCGCTCCAGAGCGCAAGAGTCCTCAGCAGCTATTGAGCGACTGTACATTACCATGAGACATTTATTCAACAGAGGTTTTTATAAACCAATGGGTGTTTCAGGGGAAACTTTAAGAGATGCTTTATTAGCACTTCGACCAGAAATTTACGGCTCAATTGCCGAAGAAAAAGTAGAATTAAACGGATTATTGTATGTAATTGAACGCTTGCCTGTAGGCATTGAACAATGCAGATACATTAATTTAACGTCTGATGAAGGCTATTCAAATTCTCATTTTAAAGCAATCGTTCCACCAAAAAGAAGAAGAAATTGCTACCGTATCGACGACGAGCAAATGAACATTGAAATTACTCGCGGACGATCTGATATTTATGACATTTTAACCCATTTAACGTTTATTTTTATTGAATCGCATAAAATTAAAGACCGGGTTTTAATTGATGAGGAAGGAAGATTTACCCGTGATTGGGAAAAACTAGAACAAGTAGTATTGCAAAATAAAAAACTGACTTTAGTTGATAGAGAAAAAGCAATTTCGCACGCTTCTAATATTTTAGGAAGAACTTTTGCCGAAGTTAAAGCCATTTATACTGATTTTGGAACTAGCGAAACTCCTGAGCGTTTTTTACACATCGTATATTGGATAGGAAAACTTGCCATTGAAGAAGTGGTTGATAATAATAAGAGAACAATAACGTTTAGCCCGATATTAAGAGAACGTTTAGGACACCATATTTATGGGGAAATTTGGGCAAATAACATTAAAGAAGTGTTAGTTCAAAACCAATTGATTGAACGACCAATTCATATTATTAGTGCCAATATGCACAGTGTTATGAATTCCATTTTTGCCGAACCGGTATTAGGAAAAAAATATAAAGAGGCAGCTGATTTTCAGATATTTGAAGATTTAAGTAGCTCAAATAATAAAGAGTTGCGCAAGAAAGTGGAAGATTTAGCGTTATCACAAGGTATGATTTCGTTGCCAGACACATCAGGAACAAATATTGACGTACAAATTTTTGACACGGCTCAAATCGATCTTACAAAAACTGCTTTTGCAAATGCAAAGTTAAGCGACAATAAACCCGTCTTAATTGTAATGGATTATGCTTTTGGAGAGCAAGCTTATGAAACTATTGATGAGTTATTGAAACCCTACAAAACAAATAAAGGAAAGATTTTCATGAATGTAGAATCGGTTTCAATAATGGGGAAAGCAGGTATTTTAGAAGGAGGAAAAGGCGACATTATGATTCCAACAGCCCACGTGAATGAAGGAACGGCAGACAATTATTTCTTTGAAAATGAATTAACTGCAGAGATGCTAAAAGGACATGACATTCCGGTTTTTGAAGGACCAATGATTACTGTTCTAGGAACTTCTTTACAAAACAGAGATTTGTTGAAATTTTTCCACGAGTCAACTTGGCAAGCCATAGGATTAGAAATGGAAGGCGCTTATTATCAAAAAGCCATACAATCGGCTTCAAGAATTAGAAAAAGTATAAATCCAAACGTAAAAGTGCGTTATGCCTATTATGCCTCAGATAACCCACTTGAAACCGGAAGCACATTAGCCTCAGGAGGATTAGGAACCACAGGTGTAAAACCAACATATTTAATCACGATTAAGATAATTGAACAAATTTTTAATGTAAAATAAAAAGTATGAGTACAAATTCTCAAGACCAAGAAATTGATTTAGGACAAATAGGTAAAGGAATTCAAAATTTTTTTCAGGGGATAATTAATTCTTTTTTTGATTTTCTTTTTTTTCTAAAAAAGAAAATTATTATTGTGTCCTCCCTTTTTGTTATAGGAGTAGCACTAGGCTATTTTTTAGATAAAAATAGTTCATATACTCAAGATATTTTAGTGATGCCAAATTTTGGAAGTAATGAATATCTATACAAAAAAATTGAATTTTTAAATTCAAGAATAATTGAAAACGACTCTGTTTTTTTTAAAAGTATAGGGGTTTCAAATTCAGAAATGATAGGAAAACTAGAGATAAAAGCCGTTAATGGTGTTTTTCAATTTGTTAATCAAGGGGATGAAAATAAACAAAATTTTGAATTAATTAAATTAATGGCAGAAGATGGAAATATTGAAGAAATTGTAAAAGAAGTTGCAATAAGTAAAAACTATTATCTTCACAATATTACATTCAAAACCAAAGAAAAAATATCACAAAAGAATGTAATTGATCCTATTTTAAATTATTTACAAGACAGCGATTTTTATAAAACGCAACAAAAAATATATCAAAAAAACATTGACAATAAAATGAAATTTAATGACTCATTAATTGTTCAAATAGATAAATTGATTCTAAATTTATCATTTAACAAAGGCGGAAACATTTCTTTTTCTGAAGAAAAAGGCATTAGTGAGCTCATTAATAAAAAAGATCAATTAATTAATGAAAAGCAGAGTTTAATTATAAATCGAAGTTTGTTTGAAGAAATAATTAAAATACAAAACGTTTCAATTAATAATATTAATACAAAAGGGCTGAACCATAAGATGAAATTATTTTTACCTATATTGTTTATATTTTTGTATGTAATTATATATAATTTTATTGTGCTCTACAAAAAACAAATGATTAGAATTAAAGAATAATGCACACTATTTTAGTAACCGGTGGAGCCGGATTTATTGGGTCAAATTTTATACCCTATTTTATTGAGAACAATCCAAATTATCATATAATAAATTTGGACTTACTTACTTATGCTGGTGATTTAATAAATGTATCAGAAGTTGAAAACCATTCAAGATATACTTTTGTGCAAGGTGATATTTGTGATAGAAATTTTATAGAAGAATTATTCCAAAAATATCAATTCCACGATGTGATTCACTTTGCAGCCGAAAGCCATGTAGATAATTCGATTTCTGGTCCAGAAGCTTTTATTAAAACCAACGTTTTAGGCACATTTAATTTGTTAGATACAGCAAGGAAACTATGGATGTCTGCGCCAAATCAATATAATGCAGATTTTATAAATGCGCGTTTTCATCACGTTTCTACCGATGAGGTTTATGGAACATTAGGTGAAACGGGTTTGTTTGAAGAAACCACTCCATATGCGCCAAATAGCCCTTATTCTGCATCAAAAGCAGGTTCAGACATGATTGTTCGTAGTTATTTTCATACCTATGGAATGAATGTAGTAACAACTAATTGTTCTAATAATTACGGACCAAAACAGCACGATGAGAAATTAATTCCTACCATTATAAGAAAAGCACTTAAAGGTGAAAATATTCCCATTTATGGCGATGGAAAAAACGTTCGCGATTGGTTATATGTTTTAGATCATTGTAAAGGAATAGAATTAGCATTTAAAACCGGAAAATCTGGTGAAACATATAATATTGGCGGAAGAAACGAACGAAATAATTTATATATAGTTGATGTAGTTTGTTCAATTTTAAATGAACTTCAACCAAAATCTGAAGGAAAATATCAAGACCAAATCACGTTTGTAACAGATAGACCCGGACACGATTTGCGTTATGCTATTGACGCTACTAAAATTGAAAATGAATTAGGCTGGCAAGCAGATGAAAATTTCGAAACGGGCATCAAGAAAACAATTGTTTGGTATTTAAAAAAATTTCAGGTTTAAAGTTAAACTAACCTGAAACTTTAAACAAAATAAACAAAAAACATGAAAGGAATTATATTAGCAGGAGGCTCAGGAACACGCTTACACCCGTTAACTTTAGCAGTAAGTAAACAATTAATGCCTATTTATGATAAACCTATGATTTACTACCCATTATCCACATTAATGTGGGCAGGAATCAGCGAAATATTAATAATATCAACACCTCACGACTTACCATTATTCCGTCAATTGTTAGGCGATGGAAAATCATTGGGTTGTAAATTTGAATATGCGGTTCAAGAACACCCAAATGGTTTAGCCGAAGCATTTATAATTGGGAAAGAATTTATTGGAAACGATAAAGTAGCATTGATTTTAGGAGATAATATTTTCTATGGTACAGGTTTAGCCGAATTATTACAAGAAAACAGCAATCCAAGTGGCGGCATTGTTTATGCATACCATGTTCAAGATCCAGAACGTTATGGAGTAGTTGAATTTGATCAAGACGGAAAAGTACTATCTATTGAAGAAAAGCCAACACATCCAAAATCAAATTATGCGGTACCCGGAATTTATTTTTATGATAACTCAGTGGTTGACATTGCCGCAAACATTAAACCGAGTCATCGAGGTGAATTAGAAATTACAGACGTTAACAAAGCGTATTTAGAACAAGGAAATTTAAAAGTTTCTATTTTAGATAGAGGAACCGCTTGGTTAGATACAGGAACATTTCAATCGTTAATGCAAGCCGGACAATTTGTTCAAGTTATAGAAGAACGCCAAGGGTTAAAAATTGGCGCAATCGAAGAAGCTGCCTATAAAATGGGATTTATTAATGCAGACCAATTAAAAAAAATAGCCGAACCATTATTAAAAAGTGGTTATGGAAAACACTTAATGAGCTTAATCTAATTAGCCAATTATCAATATTCAATGTGTCAATATTTTTTTTAAATTGACATATCGTCTAATCGACACATTAACTATATGAAATTTATAGAGACAAAACTTAAAGGCTGTTTTATTATTAGTCCAAAGATAATCAAAGATGAACGGGGTTATTTTATGGAAAGTTTTAACGAGAAAACTTTTCAGGAAGGAATTGGACAAAAGGTGACTTTTGTTCAAGACAATCAGTCATTTTCAACTAAAGGTGTTTTAAGAGGATTGCATTATCAGTGCGGCGAACATGCACAAGCCAAATTAGTACGAGTGCTGCAAGGTGAAGTTTTAGATGTTGCCGTAGATTTAAGACCTGATTCTAAAACCTATGGACAATATGAATCAGTGGTACTTTCGGCAGAAAATCAATTGCAGTTTTTTATGCCGAGAGGATTTGCACACGGATTTTTAGTGCTAAGCGAAACAGCAACTTTCTTTTACAAATGTGATAATCTTTATAATAAAGAAAGTGAAGCAGGATTAATTTATAATGATGAAACCCTAAATATCAATTGGAAATTTCCTTTCAAGGATTTGATTATTTCTGATAAAGATTTAGTACTTCCCACTTTACAAAATTGCAATAAAGTATGGTAGTACTCGTAACAGGCGCAAACGGTCAATTAGGACAATCCATCAAGTTTATTGCTAATAAATATCCTACGATTCAGTTTATTTACACTGATTTTGATGAAATGGATATTACAAATATTGAAAGTTGTACCAACGCTTTTTTAAAATATAAACCACAATTTTGCATCAATACAGCTGCTTATACAGCAGTTGACAAAGCCGAAAGTGAACCCGAAAAAGCACATTTAATTAATAGTATAGGTCCCGAAAATTTAGCCAAAGTTTGCAAAGAATACGACACTATTTTACTTCACATTTCTACAGATTTTATTTTTGATGGCACTTCAAAAACACCGTATTTAGAATCTGATCTTCCAAATCCCAAAAGTGTGTATGGACAAACTAAATTAGAAGGCGAAATTGCTATTCAAAATACATGGGAGAAACATTTTATAATTCGCACTTCTTGGGTTTATTCACAATTTGGCACAAATTTTATGAAAACCATGTTGCGATTGGCTTCTGAAAGAGACAGTTTATCTGTAGTTTCAGACCAAATTGGAACACCTACAAACGCTGTTGATTTAGCAGAATGTTTGTTGACTATTATCTCTTTCGACTTTCGACTTTTGACTTTTGACTGCTATGGGATTTACAATTACAGTAACGAAGGCGTTTGTTCTTGGTACGATTTTGCGGCAGCAATATTTCATCAGAAAGAAATAAAAATTGATCTAAAACCTATTCCAACTTCGGCTTATCCAACACCGGCTAAAAGACCAGCATACAGTGTTTTGGATAAGAAAAAAATTAAAGACACATTCAATATTGAAATTAGCGAATGGAAAGCAAGTTTAGTAAAAGGTATTAATCAATTGTAACTTCATGAAAAAAACAATAGTACTCTTTTGTTTTACTTACTTTTTATCATTTTCACAAGAAAAAGCATCAACCTATTTTGATGTGCAAATTTTCAGAGGAAATATTTACAAACATACTAATGATATTGGGCATTTAATTACAGGTCATCCCGATGGTTTTTTGTTAAGTTATAACTGGAAAACGTTTGGTAAAAAAGAATGGCAACGCATATATAATTATCCAGATTATGGAATTTCTTATCATTATTTAGATTTTAAAAACCAGTACTTAGGGTTTAATCACGCAATTGGAGTGCATTATAACTTTTATTTTTTTAAACGACAATTAATGTTCAGAATTTCACAAGGAATAGGCATCACATCTAATCCTTATGATAAAGAAACCAACAATAAAAACAACGCTTTTGGAACTAAAATAATGGACAATAATTACTTTTTATTACAATATAAGAAGGAAAATATTATTGATAAAATAGGATTTCAAGCAGGTTTTATGTTGACCCATTTTTCAAACGGAAGATTTAAAGCGCCCAATAGCGGAATTAATACGATTGCTTTTAACGTAGGATTGAATTATAACTTTAACGAAAAGCAAGAATTTATTATCGATTCTTTGCCTTCATCGACAACTATTAAAGAGCGAATTAAATATAATATTGCTTTTAGAACAGGTATTTCTGAAGGACCAGTTCCACACATTGGCCAACGTCAATTTTATCATGTTGGTTTATATGCTGATAAAAGAATTGGTCGAAAAAGCGCGTTACAATTAGGAACAGATATTTTCTTTTCGCGTTATTTAGAAGATTATATTAAATTTGTTTCAGTTGCTTTTCCTGAAAATCATGAATCTTACACCGACCCAAATACCGATTATAAACGAATTGGATTGTTTGTTGGGCATGAATTATTTATTAATAAATTATCAATTGAAACACAAGTAGGTTATTATATTTATAAACCGTTTGATTATGAAATTGATGTATATCAAAGAATTGCTGCAAAATACTATCTTTACAAAAACATCTTTACAGGCCTTGGATTAAAAACCCACGGCGGTAGAGCCGAAGCTATTGAAGCCACTATTGGATTACGATTATAAACATGAAAAAAATAGTTTTACATATCGTTGTTTGTTGTTGCATGGTTTTAGCAACTAGTTGTGGTATTTCCGAAGATTGTTTCAAAGGGAACGGCAATCAAGTAATACAACTTTTCCCTTTAGAAAATTTTACTAAAATAAAAGTGTATGACGGTGTTGGATTGGTCATAAAAGAAGGCGCAAATTATGAAGTTAAAGTCATAACCTACGACAATATTCTTGAAAATTTAGAAGTGAAATTGCAAGGAAATATGTTAGTGGTTAAAGACAATTCGACTTGTAATATTGCAAGGGATTATGGATTAACAAAGGTTTATGTAACAGCTCCAAATATAACAGAAATACATTCTAAAACAGATCAAGACATTAGAAGTGATGGGGTTTTAAATTATTCAGATTTAAAACTAATTTCCATAGACTTAAGTGATGGAGCAGGGACAGGAGATTTTAGATTATCTTTAAACACCATCAATTTATATGTAGAAAGTAACAATGTTTCAAATTTTTATTTAACTGGACAAAGTCAAAATTTACATGTTTTTTTCTCTTGGGGTAACGGAATTTTTTATGGAGAAAATTTAATTGTTAATATAATTACCATTTATCACAGAGGCTCAAATAACATTTTTTTATTTCCAATTAATTCAATAGAAGGCAATATTTATGCTACAGGTAACGTGGTTTTAAAAAATAATCCAATTGTATCACCTAATGTTATTCAACATTTTACAGGGAGATTGATTTTAGATTAATTTTTAATAATTTCTTTTATTTTAGCTTCAAAATTTTCAAGAATAGTATTTTCAGAAAAATTTTCTAGCACAAAATGTTTTGCTTTTTCTCCAATTTGAGAAGCAATATTTTTATCTTTTTTT
>CAMDQL010000048.1 GCA_945905915.1 Flavobacterium psychrophilum | reverse complement strand
TAGTCAAAAGTTGAAAGTCTAAAGAGAAAAGTTACCAATTACTCTTTAGACTTTAGACTTTAGACTTTAAGACTAAAATTATGGAAACAAACAACTATTCAGATGACCAAATTGGTCGTGCAAGAGTACAAGATTCACCCGAATTAGTTAACTATTACAAAGAATTAGAAACATTAGGAGCTGGTGCTTTGTGGACTGTAGCCAATGACATCGAACCTTGGGAACCGCGTTCGTCATCTGTTCCAATGCTTTGGAAATATGATGATTTACGAGATTTAGTTTTAAAATCATCCGAATTAGTTACACCAGAACAAGCTGGAAGACGTGTTGTTTATTTGGTAAACGACAAACGTAAAGACGTTTCGGCAGCCGTGGGTTGGTTGTACACAGGAATTCAAGTTACGCGACCAGGCGAAAGTACTTCGGCTCACCGTCATAAAGCATCGGCATTACGATTCATTATGGAAGGTGAAAAAGGCTATACCGTTGTGGATGGTAATAAAATTATGCTTGAAGTGAATGATTTTGTCATTACACCCAATTCCACTTGGCACGAACACGGCGTGGAAGAAGGCGGTAAAACTTGTATTTGGCAAGATGGTTTGGATATTCCTTTAGTAAACGCATTGGAAGCCAATGATTATGCGGTTTATGATGGCAAGCAACCTTTAGTTAAACCGCTAAATTATTCACCAATAATGTATGGTTGTGCTGGATTAATTCCAGCTGATAAAACGTGGGACAAGCCGTATTCACCTTTATTCAAATATTCCTGGAAAAACGTATATCCAGCACTTTTAGATGCTCAAAAAGTGAACGATGTTAATCCGTTTGATGGTATTTTTATGCAATATTCGAATCCTTTAACAGGCGGACACGTGATGCAAACTATGGGAGCCGCGATGCAATTATTACCAGCGGGTTTCAAAGGAAAAGCACACAAGCATACAGGTTCGTTTGTGTATCAATGTGCGAAAGGAAAAGGTTTTTCCATCATCAACGGACAACGCTTCGATTGGAAAGAAAGAGATATTTTCTGTGTTCCGAGTTGGGCTTGGCACGAACATCATAACTTGTCAGAAACCGAAGACGCTTGCCTATTTCAATTCAACGATTTACCAGTAATTGAAAGTTTAGGGCTTTTTCAATCAAGAGAATTGGAAGAAAATAATGGACATCAACAAGTTCAATAACAATTTAAAAATCAATAAAAAAATTAGCGCCTTAGCGGCAAAAAAATATGAAACTACTTACCTACAAAACACAAGACACCGAGCCACGTTTGGGCTTCATTCATAACGATCAAGTCATTGATATGGAAGATTTTGGCGAAATTTCCAATTTTCCATTACCTAATGATATGTTGGAATTAATAGATATGGGATTTTAAATTATTGCTGAAATAAGCGAATTAATTTCGGAAACTGAAGAAAATTTCTTTGAAGAAATTGCTTATGAAATGAACGAAGTTACGATTTTAGCACCTATCGAAAAACCAAGAAAAAACATCATCGGAATTGGATTAAATTACACCGAACACGTAGCTGAAAGTGCTCGTGGATTAGATACTACTGGTAAATTACCAACAAAACCAATTATTTTTTCTAAGCCACCTACAACTGTAACGGCTACAAATACGGAAATTATTAAAAATACAAAATTGACTTCTCAATTGGATTGGGAATGTGAATTAGCCGTTGTAATTGCTAAAAAAGGGAAATATGTTGCTAAAGAAGATGCAATGGATTATGTTTTTGGTTACACCGTAATTAATGATATATCTGCTCGCGATTGTCGTAGAGAAGGACAATGGATTGTATCTAAAGGACAAGATACCTTTGCACCAATGGGACCATTTTTAGTTACGAAAGACGAAATTGAAAATCCACATAACTTGAATTTGTCGTTAAAAGTTAATGGTGTGGAAAAACAAAATTCCAACACAAAATTTATGCTTTTCAATATCAATGATTTGATTGAAGATTTGAGTATTGTTTTTACCTTAGAAGCTGGCGACATCATAGCAACAGGAACTCCAGCAGGCGTTGGCGCAGGTCGTGATCCACAAGAATGGATGCATAATGGTGATGTGGTAGAAGCCACAGTGGAAGGCATTGGAACTATAACGAATACAATTAAAGAGATATAAAGTTTTTGCACAGAGTTCTACAGAGAAAAAAGCACAGAGTAACACAAAATTTTTTGTAAATCTTTGTGAAAACTTTGCGAATCTCTGCGAAACAAAACAAATAATATGAAATACAGAATAGGACAAATAGTTCCATCCTCAAACGTAACGATGGAAACCGAAATACCAGCCATTTTTCGCTCACGCGAAACCATTTTACCTGAGCGTTTTACGTTTCACAGCAGTAGAATGCGTATGAAAAAAGTAACCAAAGAAGAATTGGAAGCGATGGATGCGATGAGTTTGAAATGTGCTCAAGAACTGTCTGATGCTCACGTAGATGTAATGGGTTATGCCTGCTTGGTAGCGATTATGAGTATGGGACGCGGATATCATTGTGTGTCGGAAGTAAATTTGCACCAAGAAACAATTGCTAATGATTTTCCAACGCCAATTGTAACTTCTGCAGGTGCGTTAATTAACGGATTGAAGGTTTTGGGTGCGAAACAAATTTCGATTATTACGCCGTATATGCGACCATTAACCGATATGGTGGTGGATTATATCGAACATCAAGGCATCAAAGTAAAACAAAGTATTGCTTTAGAAATTCCAGATAATTTGGAAGTAGCGGCTCAAAACCCAATGAATTTATTAGAAATCTATAAACAATTAGATTTAACAGATGTCGATGTTTTAGTTGCTTCAGCTTGTGTGCAAATGCCATCGTTGGAAGCCATCGATTTAATTCAAGCAGAATGTGGTATCCCAGTTACTTCTGCAGCTGTTTGTACGACTTATGAAATGATGAAGAAAATTGGAATCGAAGCCAAATCTGCTATTGGAGGAGAATTATTGAGTGGGAACTATTAAAAAAAACAAACCCCAAATAGTTAAAAAACTAATTGAGGTATATATATAGAAGGGGGGAAATACTTATCTGTCAAATACAAATTTGTATTTTGATGAGGCAAATATATAATAAAATATTTATAAATTAAAATATTATACTATAATTTTAAAAATAATAATGTTTTTTATCTTCAAAATAGCATTTTTATAGTTTTTATGTTTATAAAAAGGCCTTTTCATGTGAAATTTACCTCTCTTTTTTTAAATTATTATAATCTATTGTAGTATAAAATTAAAATAATCACAAAAAAAGACTCCAATTGAAGTCTTTTTTTGTGATTATGATAAAAATTAATAATCTAGCAATTCTAATAGTTCTTTTTCAAACTTATTTTTAGGTAAATATTGATCTTCTAAAGATTTCATGAACGGTATTGCCGATTCAATACTCCCTACTCTTTTAACAGGCGCATCAAGATATTCAAAACAATTTTCCATAATCATTGCTGAAATATCACTAGCTACTCCGCCAAATAATGTATCTTCTTGTAAAATGATTACTTTACTTGTTTTTTTAACTGAAGTGTAAATTGCTTCCCAATCCATTGGTTGCAGCGTTCTCAAATCCAATAAATCTGCCTTAATTTCTGGATGCTTATCTAATGTTTCTAAAGCCCAATGTACTCCTGCTCCAAATGAAATAATTGTTACCTCTTCGCCTTCTTTTAATAATGCTGCTTTTCCAAAAGGTAAAGTATAATAATCTTTCGGGACGTCTTGATAAATACTTCGATACAATTGCTTGTGTTCGAAAAACAATACCGGATTTGGATCATTTATAGCTGTATTTAACAATCCTTTTGCATCATAAGGAAATGCTGGATAAACTACCTTTAATCCCGGAGTTTTAGTAAACCACGCTTCATTTGTTTGTGAATGAAAAGGTCCTGCTTGAGTTCCTCCTCCGCAAGGCATACGAACAACTACATCCGACTTTTCTTGCCAACGATAATGTTGTTTTGCTAATAGATTAACTATTGGATTAAAACCTGTCGAGACAAAATCGGCAAACTGCATTTCTACAATTGCTTTAAATCCGTTAATTGATAGTCCGTTTGCAGCTGAAACTACAGCACTTTCGCAAATTGGTGTATTTCTTACTCTTTCGTTTCCAAATTGCGCAACAAATCCATCTGTAATTTTAAAAGCACCGCCATATTCAGCAATATCTTGACCCATAATTACTAAATTATTATGACGCTCCATTGATTGGCGTAAACTTGATGAAATAGCATCAATTAGACGTATGTTTTCAGTTTCTGAAGATGATTTAAACTCTTCATATTCAAAGGGTTTGTATACATCATTTAATTCTTCATCTAAAGTAGCGACAATTTCTGGTTCTTCTTGTACTTTAGCCCAATCGGTATCAATTTCATTTTTTATTTCAGAACGTATTTTGGATTCTTCCTCTTCGGTTAAAACCGCTGTGGCTTTTAAATAATTTTTAAAATTTTCTACAGGATCTTTAGCCGCCCAAACGTCCATTAATTCTTGCGGAACATATTTTGTACCACTCGCCTCTTCATGGCCACGCATTCTAAAGGTTTTAAATTCAAGTAAAACAGGACGTGGATTTTCAATCATTGACGACTTCAATTCTGAAATCAAATGATATACTTCTAAAATATTATTTCCATCTACAATATGGCTTTCCATGCCGTAACCGATTCCTTTATCGGCTAAATTTTCACATCGATACTGCTCATTAGTAGGTGTGGATAAGCCATAACCGTTATTTTCAATAACAAATAACACTGGTAATTCCCATACAGCTGCAATATTTAGCGCTTCATGAAAATCACCTTCTGAAGTAGCGCCTTCACCAGTAAATACAGCTGTAATTTTATTGTTTTTTCTTAGTTTATTTGATAATGCGATTCCGTCTGCGATTCCTAATTGAGGACCCAAATGCGAAATCATTCCAATAATTTTATATTCTTGTGTTCCAAAATGAAAACTACGATCTCTACCTTTCGTAAATCCGTTTTTCTTTCCTTGCCATTGAGAAAATAAGCGATGTAATGGTATTTCACGTGTGGTAAAAACACCTAAATTTCGGTGCATTGGTAAAATATATTCGTCTTTATCTAAGGCTGCTGTAATTCCAACCGATATTGCTTCTTGCCCAATTCCTGAAAACCATTTAGATACTTTTCCTTGGCGAATTAAGATTAGCATTTTTTCCTCAATAAGTCGAGGCTTAAGCAGTTTTTTGTATAAATCTAGTAATTGTAGGTTCGATAATTCTTTTCTTTCAAAGTTCATATTTTGGAACAATTAAATTTCTTCAAAAGTAATAAAAAATAACATTTTTAGCGTTAATTGTTATAAAAGAACTTCACTTTTTTTTGGAATATATTTATACGATTTTGCTCCAAAACACTAGAAATTTAAATTACTAATTTTCTATTTTCTTTATAAAAAATAGTATATTTGTTTGAGTTGAGTGAATCTCAAAAAAGAATTATTTTAAATAAAATTAGTATGCAACAAATTCCTAGTGTTGACTTACGTGATTTCCTGTCGGATGATCCGGCACGTAAACAAAAATTTGTAAATGAAATCGGAAAAGCCTACGAAGATATTGGTTTCGTAGCGTTGAAAGGTCATTTTTTAGATGACAAATTAGTGGAAGATTTATATTCAGAAGTGCGTAAATTTTTTAGTTTACCCCTTGAAACAAAAGCTTCCTATGAAAACCCAGAGATTGGTGGACAAAGAGGTTATGTTTCTTTTGGGAAAGAGCATGCCAAAGGTCGTTCTGCTGGGGATTTAAAAGAGTTTTGGCATTTTGGTCAGTATGTGAGCGAAGGTTCAAAATATTCAGGTGAATATCCAAATAACGTAGAAGTTACGGAATTACCTAATTTCAATAGTGTAGGAAAAGAAGCCTATGTGATGTTAGAAAAAACTGGAGTATACGTTCTTAGAGCTTTATCTCTTTATATTGGTTTAGATGAATACTATTTTGATCCATATATTAAAGATGGTAACAGTATTTTACGACCAATTCACTACCCACCTATTACAGACGAGCCTAAAGACGGAGCCGTTCGTGCAGCCGCTCATGGAGATATCAACCTAATCACCTTATTAATGGGTGCCCAAGGGAAAGGATTACAAGTTCAAAATAATGATGGAGATTGGGTTGACGCCATGGCTCAGCCTGATGAGTTAATGATTAATGTTGGTGATATGTTGTCGCGTCATACTAACAATAAATTAAAATCTACCATTCATCAAGTTGTCAATCCTCCGAGAGAATTATGGGGTACCTCTAGATATTCAATTCCGTTTTTTATGCACCCTGTGAGCGACATGAAATTGAATTGTTTACCAGAATGTATTGATAAAAATAATCCTAAATTATATGAAGATATTACCGCTGGTGATTATTTAAATGAACGATTGGTGGAGTTAGGATTGATTAAAAAATAAAAAGAAGAAATTCCAATAATAAAATTCCAAATTCCAATAATTTAAGTAAAATTGGGATTTGGAATTTGATTTTTATTTGGAGTTTGGGTTTTAATTATTGGAATTTAAAAAATTATGGATTTACAAGAACAATTAAAAAAACTTTTCCCTGACCATGAAGTTTCAAACGAACCAGAATTAGTTGATGAAACGCCTCATGAATTATTTGTTCAGACAGCACCCATTCTTTGCAAATATGAAAAACGAAAAGGAAAACCCACTACCATAATTTCTGACTATGAAGGCGAAGATGAAGATTTTAAGTTATTGGCAAAAGAAATCAAAAGTAAATTAGCGGTTGGTGGCACATTTAAAGATGGAGAAATCATCATTCAAGGCGATTATCGAGACAAAATTATGAAACTTTTACAAGATAAGGGTTTTAAAACCAAACGAGTTGGAGGATAAATTTGTTTCAAGTTTCAAGTTCAAAGTTAAGAACCTGAAACCTGACCCGAGGTGAATCCGAACAGAGCGAAGCTAAACTTTAAACTAAAAAACAAATGATAGCAGCATCAGAATTAATACTAAATCCAGACGGAAGCGTATACCACATCAATCTAAAACCTGGAGAAGTGGCTCAAGATATTATTTTCGTAGGTGATCAGAATCGTGTGGATAAAATCACAAAACACTTTGATTCAATCGAGATTAGTACCCAAAAAAGGGAGTTTAAAACACAAACTGGAATATATAAAGGCAAACGAATTACAGTCATGTCTACAGGTATTGGTCCAGATAATATTGACATCGTAATGAACGAACTTGATGCTTTGGTAAATGTTGATTTAGAAACTAGAACGATCAAAAAAGAATTAACTTCATTAAATATCGTTCGCATTGGCACTTCGGGTTCATTACAAACAGATATTCCTTGCGATAGTATTGTAATGAGTCAGTATGGTTTAGGATTAGATAACATGCTTCGCTCCTATTTAGTTGCTGAAATTTCCGAGATTGAAATGGAAGAAGCATTCATCAAGCAAACCAATTGGGATATGAGAAAAGGACGCCCGTATGTAATTGCAGGTAGTAAAACTCTAGAGAAACGATTAGAAAGCGATACAATTTTCAAAGGTTTCACAGGAACAGCTGGCGGATTTTACGGACCACAAGGGCGCGTGATACGATTAGGTATTCAAGATCCTGAGTTAAATTCTAAAATGGATCGTTTTAATTATAATGGTATCAAAATGACTAATTTAGAAATGGAAACGGCTGCAATTTATGGTTTGGGAAGACTGTTAGGTCATAACTGCCTATCATTAAATGCTATCATTGCTAACCGTGCAACCGGAACTTTTAGTGAAGATCCCTATAAAGCTGTAGATGAATTAATTATATATACTTTAAATAAGTTGGTTGAATAAATGGATTTAACACTCGAATCAGAACGCCTACTCTATCGCCCTTTTGAATTATCAGATGCGCAAGCTTTATTTGAAATGGATAGCAATCCGAATGTTCATAAATACCTTTGGCAAAAGCCAACATTGGATATTAAAGAATCGATTCAAATAATTGAAATGCTTCATAAACAATATAAAGAAAATGGTATTGGTCGTTTTGCAACTATTTTAAAAGAAACAGGCGAATTCATCGGTTGGACAGGTATTAAATTTGTAAACGACCACGTAGAAAATGGAAATACTAATTTCTATGATTATGGCTATCGGTTGAATGAAAAATTTTGGAATCAAGGTTTTGCTACAGAAGCCACTAGAACTTGGCTATATTATGGCTTTAACGAAATGAAAATCACTGAAATGAATGCCTATACTCATTCAGAAAATGGTGCCTCAAATCATATTTTAAGCAAATCAGGGTTTCTATTTATTGAAGATTATCCCGATAAAGATGGTATTACTTGGAAATGGTGGCAATTAGAAAATAAGTCGATAAAATAGCAGTACTTTTGTTTTAAATTAAAATTGGAATGAAAATAATCCTTACAGGTGCAACAGGTGTTTTAGGTTCACATATCATGTATGATATTTTAGAGCACTATATCAACAACAACATCGACGGAAAATTATATTTAATCACACGAAATAAAGGAAAAGTTACAGCAAAAGAACGAATAATCGAATTGTTGTCTAGTAACTATACCCCAAAAATTCTTTTAGAGAAAGGAACTATTTCTTTATTAAAATATATTGAAATTATTGACACCGATTTAGTACAACTTCAGGACACTTTTACTGAAAAGTTGAAGGATTCTTATTTTATACATTCGGCGGGCTATGTAAATTTATCTACCGATGAAGATCAAAAAGAAAAAATATTTAATGAAAATGCCGTCATGACTAAGACTATTTTTCAATTATTTTCACCTTTTATTAAAAAATTTATTTACATCAGCACCGCATTCTCATCCGGAGCTCGTAAAGGTCTAATTGACAACGATTTTCATAATTTAAACTTTGAATTAGAACATCGAAATGCCTATGAAAATGCTAAATATCATTCGGAAGAATTTGTCATTGAACAGTGTAAAGCATTAAATTTACCCTATCAAATTTTACGTCCTAGTGTTATTGGAGGTAAAATGTTAGGTACTGAAAACCGTTATTTTATCCCAAAATATATGGTGTTTTATTTGATGGCGAAATTTTTTCATTTTACTGCACAACGAAAAGACCAACAAGAAAATGTTCGATTTATTATTAGTAAAGAAACCGGCTTAAACATTATTCCTGTAGACTATGTTTCAAAAGTAATTGTTTCAACTTTTGAAAGAACTGATATTGTGCAATTGAACATAGTGCATAATCAAAGTTTTAATTTGGTTAAAGGCTTACAATTAATTATGAAAGAAGTTGGTTATTCAAACTTCAGTATTATTCCAAATGGCTTAGATTTTGATTATAAAAATACGATTGAAAAGTTATATTATGAAAGTATTGGAAAACATTTAAAACCTTATTTGACTTCTGCTGCTAGCGAATATGATACTACTTTATTAAATTCAATTTTAGAAATTCCAAAATTAGATTCTGAATCGTTTACTAATATGATTCGCTATGCTAAATTGCATAATTTCAAAGACATAAACGTTTAATAATCATATGAAAACAATAAAGATTGCTGGAGTTCCAGAACATTTCAATCTACCTTGGCATTTATGCATCGATGATGGCGAATTTGAAGCAGTGGGAATCGATTTGCAATGGACTGACGTTCCTGAAGGTACTGGTAAAATGTGCCAAATGCTGCGTGATGGTGATACTGATATTGCTGTAATTCTCACCGAAGGAATTATAAAAGATATTACCGAAGGAAATCAAAGTAAAATTGTTCAGGTTTATGTTCAAAGCCCTTTAATTTGGGGAATTCACGTTGCTGCTAAATCTAATTTTAAAACACTTTCCGATATAGAAAATTCTAGAGTTGCAATATCACGAATGGGTTCAGGTTCGCATTTGATGAGTATTGTAAATGCGGAACATCAAAATTGGAATACCGAAAGGTTATTATTTGAAATTGTCAACACTATTGATGGAGCTGTTGAATCTTTAACCAATGGTAAAGCCGATTATTTCATGTGGGAACGTTTCATGACACAACCGTTAGTAGATGAAGGAATTTTTAGAAGAATTGGTGAATGCCCTACTCCATGGCCTTGTTTTGTAATCGCTGTTCGGAACAAAGTTTTAGAGCAACATCCTAAAGTAGTTGAACAAATTTTAGAAATTATCAATACTACAACAGAAGAATTCAAAATGATTCCGAGTATAGACAGAACTTTAGCTTCCAAATACAATCAAAAGCTTGATGCCATTCAAGAATGGTTAAAACTAACTAATTGGTCTCAAAAGCAAATGAATGAGCAAACCTTAGACAAGTTACTTGATCAACTTTTGAAGTTACAAATCATCGATAAAAAACTACCTAAAGAAATGATACTTAAATAATTCTGTATTTTTATTGTTTTAAATGAAATGACACTAAAATTTCCCACTACAATTGAATTAAAAGATAAGCTTTCATTACCAAAGCCTTGGGATATTGTTGTTATTTTTATATTGAATATTCTTATTGCAATTCCTATTTTTTTAATTGCACATCAAAATTTTATAGATTTAGAATGGCCAATTCATTTAGATCGAATCCTACTTTTTATTGTAATTATAGCTGGAATTCAACTTCTATTACAATTGGTTAAAACAATAATTGTACTAGTCATTTTCATGTATTTAGTCGTTCTATTTATTGGAACTGTTATTGGAAATTATGGGTTTGTAAGGGTTTTTGAAGATTACCGCTATATGATTTATTCAATGAGTGAAAATCCAAACCCTCAAGATCTTATAATTGCTAAACTATTACCATTCCCAAACAAATCAAAAATTATTGATGCTGTTGATTTTTCAAATTCTAAGGTTCGAAATTTTGCTTTGAGTGCCACAAGAAAGAATTTTAATCCAACACATCAAAAAGGAAACAAAAGGCTTATGATCCAATGTTTTGCAGTATTTAAAGAAATAAATAGTAAATGGAATTATGTTAATGATCCAAAAGGAAGAGAATATATTGCTTATGCTTCTGAAAGTTTGCAACATTTTTCTGGGGATTGTGATGATCATGCAATTTTAATGGCAGCTTGTATTAAAGTAATTGGAGGAACACCCAGAATAATTCATACTGGCGGACATTTATATCCTGAAATGTTAATAGGTGATAAAAATGATTTAGAATCTGCTATTTATTTTATTAAAGAAGAATTTTTTGCAATTGAAAGTAAATACCAACAAATTCATTATCATATTGACGAAAGAGGGCAAATTTGGCTCAATTTAGATAACACTGCAACTTATCCAGGTGGGAAATTTATGAGCGATGAAATTTTGGGAGCGCTTACTTTTAATTAAGAAATTAAACCATTTTTTAAAAAGATAGTCTAAACCAATATTAATAAATTTAAAGTTATGCGATTTTTTATATTATTGACATTCTTTTTCTATTCATGTGAAAAAGACAATACTGCAGAACATTCAATACCCACTTCATATAGAGTGACTAAAACTATTACATTTAATAATACTGATGTTGATGTTATAATAGATAAACCAGCAATAAATGAAGTAGATGTATTAATTACCTATCATGGTACAGTTCAAAGTGATAATAATATTTTATCTGCTGCAGAAAATACATTAAATCAATTTAAAAATATTTTAAATAGACAAGATATGATGATCGTTAGTGTTGCTCATCCTCAACTTAATATACTGTTCGGCGATAATTTAGTTCAAGCAGAAGCAGCATTATTATGGGTTAAAAATAGAGCAAATCAAGAATTAGGTATCACTGTCAGAAAGATCTTTTTAGCTGGACATTCACAAGGTGGATATCTTGTTACTCGCCTTAATACTATTCATGAAACAAATGGAGTTATAGCGAATGCTCCAGGCCCTTTAAATTTAGTTTACAGATGCCAGTTAGAAGAAAACGGACAAACACAAACAAGTTATGTATGTGATAATTTAAGAAATGTCTATGGCACTACAACTTCAAATCCAAACGCTTATTTCCAAAGGTCCTTATTGAATTTTACTAATGGTTTTAAATCCGATATTTTATTTGTTCAAGGTTTAAATGATGCAACTATACAAATGTATTCATGGCCAACATTTAAACAAGACGTATTAAATTGTATCAATTGCCAGAATAGACAGTTTGTAGAAATTGTAGGTGCAGGACATGGTGCGCTTTTTGAAAGCCAAATTGCAAAAAATGAATTTAATAACTTTATAAATAGTCACTAACCTTAAGTAATAATTTTATTTCAAATACCTTTCGGTTTTTGAAATAAATAAAACAGAATAAACATACTACACTTTGTTTTTATGTTAGTATATTTTTTGGTTAAAGAAAAAAAATGCAATTACCCCATATAATAATAAGTCTTGTTACCACTCCACTTTACCTCTACCCTTCACTCTCAAATACTCATTCGCTATCTTAAAATGATTGTTTCCAAACCAAAATCCTCTATTTGCACTCAAAGGAGATGGATGTCCGCTCTCTAAAACCAAATGTTTTTCACGATCGATTAGTTTACCTTTTTTCTGAGCAAAACTTCCCCACAGTAAGAAAACCAAATGAGTACAATTATCATTTAATAGTTGGATTACAGCATCTGTAAAAAGATTCCATTTTAAATGTTTGTGACTGTTTGCTACATCTTTTCGAACTGTTAATCCGGCATTTAATAATAAAACACCTTGTTTTGACCAGCGTTCTAAATTTCCAGAAGTGGGAAATAAAATTCGATCATATTCCGAATTAATTTCTGTAAATATATTTTTCAACGAAGGAGGAATGGCTACTCCATCATTTACCGAAAAGCACAAACCATTAGCTTCACCCGTTCCATGATAAGGATCTTGACCAATAATAACAACTTTCGTTTCTTCAAAATTAAATTGTTCAAAAGCATTAAATATTAAATCTTTTGGAGGAAAACAAGTTGTTGTAGCATATTCTTGTTCAACTTGTCGCATCAATTCCAAAAAATAAGGTTTTTGAAATTCAGACTTTAATTGATTATTCCAGGATTGATTTTTAATAAACATTTTATAAATTTTACCAAAAATATAAATTTCTATTGCAATATGGCTTTATTACTTTGTAACTTTGACCATATAGAAAAAGAAAAATGATTTCGATTACTCAAAAGACACTT
>CAMDQL010000047.1 GCA_945905915.1 Flavobacterium psychrophilum | reverse complement strand
ACTTCTTGTTTGTTCGCTACATCTGGATAATCAGGCAATTCAATTTTTTGTGATGTATATTCTTCACCAACTAAAAAAACAGTTGCCTTGATATTTATTTTAATTGCCTTCTGCCGTGCATCTATAGAACGTTTAAGAACTTCTACTTTTTGAATTTCTTTCGGACTTACTTGAAACAGCTTTGCTACATGCTGGGCTAACAAATTTTCATTTGCAGCTACTTCAGGTGAAACTTGAAATTGAAATTCGCGAGGCATAATTTTGATTTTCGGATGATCAGATTTTCTGATATATTAGAAATATAATTTTGCAAAAATAGTAATTTGAACGCTGACTTCGTAACTTTGTATTCTAGAAACTTACATCATGCGAAAAATAAAATTAATTTGGGATTTTAGAGGAGAGGCTTCTGCAAAAACGGCAGAACACCATCTTATTCATCTCAATGAATATCTAGAAAACGAAAAAATAATTTTAGAAAAAACAGGATTTGACGTTATCAACGAAATGCACGCTATTGCTTACATATTAGTCGAAGAAAACGATATGATTAAGTTTAGAGATGTTTTAAAACCGCATCGAGGAGAAGTTTATTTAGTCTAAGGTAAATCAGACGTTACTTTATGACTTTCGACTTTAAGACTTTTAACTTTTGACTTTTTTTAATTTGCCACTTCGCTAATAAACTTGATGCGCATTAAACGCAATTCTTCAATATCGTATTCGCCATCAAATTCTTTCAAGGCATCTTTGATATTATCGGACTCTGAATCCATAAAATAATCGTGAATTTCTTCTTGCTGGTCTTCATCTAAAATATCCTCAATCCAATACCTAATATTCAATTTGGTTCCCGAATAAACAATTTGTTCCATTTCTTTCAACAAGCCATCCATATCTAGGCCTTTTGCTTTTGCAATATCATCTAATGCTAATTTTCGATCGACATTTTGAATGATATACAATTTCAGTCCAGAATTTGCACCTGTTGATTTTACAACCAAGTCATCTGGACGAATAATATCATTATCTCCTACATATTGTGCAATTAATTCAACAAATTCTTTACCATACTTTTTAGCTTTTCCTTCTCCTACTCCATGCATATTGCTAAGTTCGTCGATTGATATTGGATATTTCAATGCCATATCTTCTAACGAAGGATCTTGAAACACTACAAATGGAGGAATTGCAAGTTTTTTAGCTACTTTTTTACGTAAATCGCGTAACATACTCATTAAAACCTCGTCAGCTGTTCCAGATGATTTTGCGGCCGTTACGATTGCTTCATCTTCTTCTTCATTGTATTCATGGTCTTCAGACATCATGAATGAAGAGGGTTTTTTGATAAAATCTTCTCCCTTAGGTGTTAATTTTATAACACCGTAAGTTTCGATATCTTTAGTCAGTAAGCCATCTACAAGTACTTGTCTGATTAAGGCCATCCAATATTTTTCATCAAATTTTGCACCACTTGCAAAATAGGAATGGGTATCTATTTTTTGTGCTTTAATAATCGCATTGATTTTACCTACTAAAGCAAAAATAACTTCTTTTGACTTGAACAATTGTTTAGTATCACGAACCACTTTTAAGAGTGTTACTACTTGATTTTGAGCTTCAACCTTTGTTTTTGGATTGCGCACATTATCATCCATATCTGCACCATCGCCATCAACATCATCAAATTCTTCACCAAAATAATGAAGTAAAAACTTGCGTCGCGAAATAGAAGTTTCGGCGTAAGCCACTACTTCTTGCAACAAAGCAAAACCAATTTCTTGTTCTGCTACTGGTTTTCCTGAAAGGAATTTTTCTAATTTTTCGATGTCTTTATACGAATAGTAAGCTAAACAATGACCTTCGCCACCATCTCTACCGGCACGACCTGTTTCTTGATAATAACTTTCTAAAGACTTAGGAATATCATGATGAATAACAAAACGAACGTCTGGTTTGTCAATTCCCATACCAAAAGCAATAGTAGCAACCACAACTTCTACGTCCTCCATCAAAAACATATCTTGATGTCTTGCACGTGTTTTAGCGTCTAAACCCGCATGATAAGGCACAGAACTAATACCGTTTACTTGTAAAACATGTGCAATTTCTTCCACTTTTTTACGACTTAAACAATAAATAACTCCCGATTTTCCTTTGTGTTGTTTGATGAATCGAATGATGTCTGATTCAATATTTTTTGTTTTGGTGCGTACCTCGTAATATAAATTAGGACGATTAAATGAGGCTTTAAACGTATTAGCATCGGGCATATCCAAATTTTTTAAGATATCTTCTTGAACTTTTGGAGTGGCAGTTGCCGTTAAGCCAATCATCGGCACATCACCTAATTGACGCACAATATTTCGTAAATTTCTGTATTCGGGTCTAAAATCATGTCCCCATTCTGAAATACAATGCGCTTCATCAATAGCAACAAAAGAAATTTTAACTTCGTTTAAAAATTGTAAATATTCCTCTTTTGTTAATGATTCTGGAGCTACATAAAGCAATTTAGTTACACCAGAAGTAATGTCTTTTTTAACTTGATTTACTTCGGTTTTATTTAAAGAAGAGTTTAAAACATGTGCAATTCCTGTCACTGAACTCAAGCTTCGAATAGCATCGACTTGATTTTTCATTAACGCAATAAGCGGAGATACAACTATAGCAGTTCCTTCTAATACTAATGCAGGCAACTGATAGCAAAGTGATTTTCCGCCACCAGTAGGCATAATAACAAAAGTATTATTCCCAGTAATGATACTTTTAACTACCTGTTCTTGAAGACCTTTGAATTGATTAAAGCCAAAATATTTCTTTAATTCTTTATGTAAATCAATTTCGTGTGGATTCATTCTGTATTAATATGATTTTACCTAAATTTGCAAACATAAAGATACGATTTTCTTTTACACATACAAATTTTTTAATATATCTATTTTGAGTACAATTGAAACCATTTTAGCTACTGCAAAAAAGACGCTTTTATCAGAAAGTAAGAGCATCGAAAACCTTGTTAATTATTTAGATGAAGACTTTGCAAAAAGTGTTAGTGCTATATATAATACTAAAGGCAGATTAGTCGTTACAGGAATTGGAAAAAGCGCTTTAATTGCTCAAAAGATAGTAGCTACCTTAAATTCTACCGGAACCCCTTCTTTGTTTTTACATGCTGCAGAAGCAGTTCATGGTGATTTAGGTATGGTATTGCCTGAAGACATTATTATATGTATATCAAAAAGTGGCAATAGTCCCGAAATTAAAGTTTTGGCTCCGTTATTAAAACGATTTGGCAACATCTTAATAGGCATGACTGCCGATAAAAATTCGTTTTTAGGTAGAGAATCACATTATATTATGCATGCATATGTAGAAAGTGAAGCTTGTCCAAACAATTTAGCGCCTACTAATAGTACCACTGCACAATTAGTACTTGGAGATGCTTTAGCCGTTTGTTTAATGGAATTAAGAAACTTTAAAAGTGAAGATTTTGCAATCTATCATCCGGGTGGTGCTTTAGGTAAAAAATTATTACTTCGTGTAAAAGACATGTTAGATACAACACACAAACCTATTGTTTCTCCTGATGCTTCCATTAAAAAAGTGATTATGGAAATTTCTGAAAAACGTTTGGGAGTAACGGCTGTAATTGAAAACAATCAAGTTATTGGTATCATAACAGATGGGGATATCAGAAGAATGTTGAATAATCGTGATACTTTTTCTGATTTAACAGCAAGAGATATTATGACCAAAAATCCAAAAAATATTAGCTCGACTTTATTAGTTTCAGAGGCTTTAGATGTTTTGGAAAATAATGCCATCACTCAATTAGTAGTGATTGATGATAAGGAATATAAAGGTATCTTACATTTACATGATATTTTAAAAGAAGGAATTGTATAATGGCAAAAAAGAATTTGGGTGAGATGTCTTTTTTAGATCATCTTGAAGAACTTCGTTGGTTATTAGTTAGAAGCTCAGCTGCCATTTTAATTTGCTCAACTGTAGCCTTCTTTTTTAGTGATTTTATATTTAATGAAATTATTTTTGGTCCAAAGAATATCAATTTTATTTCCTATCGCCTTTTTTGTGAATTATCTACCCAGTTAGATCTTTCAGAATCTTTTTGTGTCACCGAATTGCCTTTTAATATTCAAAATACCGCCATTGAAGGTCAGGTATCCTTATTAATCTGGACTTGCATAACTGCAGGATTTATTATAGCTTTCCCTTATATGCTTTGGTTGTTGTGGAACTTCATAAGTCCGGCTTTGTATGAAAAAGAAAGGAAATATGCCAAAGCATTCGTATCAATTGCTTCTTTATTATTTTTCCTAGGAGTTTTATTTGGCTACTTTATTATCATACCTATGTCGATTAATTTCTTTGCTACTTTTACCGTGAGTCCAGAAATTAAAAACGATATTAACATTCAGTCCTACATTAGTATGATAAAAACATCGGTGATTGTAAGCGGATTAATTTTTGAAATGCCAATTATCATTTATTTCTTATCTAAAGTAGGATTAGTAACTCCGAGTTTCTTAAGAAAATACAGAAAATACGCAATTGTATTAATATTGATAGTTGCTGCTATTGTAACACCACCCGATGTTGTGAGTCAAATTATAGTTTCTATCCCTTTATTGGTGTTGTATGAAATAAGTATTTTTATTAGTGCTGCAGTACATAAAAACAAAGAAAAAGAAAAATTAAATACCTAAATATGTCAGATTTAGTAAAAGAATTCAACGATTATCGTTCAAAAATGAACGAAAAATTACTAGCCGATAATAATAAAGTCATCAAACGAATTTTCAATGTAGACACCAATGCCTATATGGAAGGCGCTTTAGATGTAAAAACTAAAGAACTGCTAGGTTTAGTAGCTTCGGCAGTATTGCGTTGTGATGATTGTATTAAATACCATTTAGAAACTGCCTATAAAAACGGTGTTAACAAAGAAGAAATGATGGAGGCTATGGGTATTGCTACTCTAGTGGGCGGAACGATCGTAATTCCTCATTTGCGTCGCGCTTATGAGTTTTGGGAAGCACTGGAAAATAATTAGTCCATTTGAAAATTAATCAATTTGAAAATGTAATTCTTTGTTAATTCATTTATTCTATTGATTATTTTTACTTTATTTGTTTATTGATATTATCGTAGGTTGGTTTTGAGCATTGACTCATTTTCAAATCTTCAAATTTTCAAATTAGAATCATGAAATTAAGAGCAGAAAATTTAGTAAAAACCTATAAAAAAAGAAGTGTAGTAAAAGGAATTTCCGTTGAAGTAAATCAAGGAGAAATTGTAGGTTTATTAGGGCCTAATGGTGCCGGAAAAACCACTTCGTTCTATATGATTGTAGGTTTAGTAAAACCAAATAGTGGAAATATCTATCTTGATGATATGGATATTACTAATTTTCCAATGTACAAACGTGCACAAAACGGAATTGGCTATTTAGCACAAGAAGCTTCTGTTTTTAGAAAACTTAGTATTGAAGATAACATTTTAAGTGTTTTGCAATTAACTTCACTTTCCAAAGAAGCACAAATTGCTAAAATGGAAGAATTAATTGCTGAATTTTCTTTGGAACATATTCGAACTAATCGTGGTGATTTATTATCAGGTGGTGAGCGTCGTCGTACTGAAATTGCACGTGCGTTGGCAACGGATCCAAAATTTATTTTATTAGACGAGCCCTTTGCAGGAGTTGATCCTGTGGCGGTAGA
This sequence comes from Flavobacterium psychrophilum, assembly GCA_945905915.1. Lineage (GTDB taxonomy): Bacteria > Bacteroidota > Bacteroidia > Flavobacteriales > Flavobacteriaceae > Flavobacterium > Flavobacterium psychrophilum_S. The sequence continues at coordinate 7,872 of CAMDQL010000047.1, read as the reverse complement.
AGATATTCAACGCATTGTTGCCCAATTAAAAAATAAAAACATCGGAATTTTAATTACCGACCATAATGTACAAGAGACGTTAGCCATTACCGATAAAACCTACTTAATGTTTGAAGGAGGAATTTTAAAAGCAGGAAAACCTGAAGAATTAGTGGAAGACGAAATGGTTCGTAGAGTTTATTTAGGTCAGAATTTTGAATTACGTAAAACGAAAATTGACTTCAATGCACCAAAAGTGGACATAGAATTGTAATCCATGAACAAGCCTAGTCAAGAAACTTTAGAAAAATGGCATAAAGATCCTGCGAATTGGAAATGGGGCAGTTTCTATTACAACAAAGAAGATAACCGATTATTTCCCCCTAAACGTATAGCTTGGATGGGCTGGACAATCAACTTTGCAAATTGGAAATCAATTCTAGCTTTCGTGATACCTTTTAGTGCTGTCTTAGTTTTACTTTGGTTTAAAAAACCATAAATACTGTTATTTCATACCTATTTTTAATAAGTCATTTTTATCGCCATTAAAAATATTTAGATCCACCATTGCATCAATCCCCTCTATTTTTGCTTTTTCGGTGAATTGCCAAAACTGCCAGTCTGATTCTAAATCATTGCGCCAAAAATTATAATTGGCAATCCAAAGCGGATATTCCGAAAACTCTTCTTTTAAAAAATCTTTGTAATAACTTTCACCTGAATAGATAATTGGTTTTACTCCATAGTGTTTTTCAACTGCAGATAGCCAATTGCGTAAACCAACTTTCAAACGAACAATTGACTGTGTTTTAGGTAATTTTTCTATGTCTAAAACAGGTGGCAAATCTCCTTTTTGAAGCGTAACATTATTGATGAAATTAGTAGCTTGTTCTATCGAATTTTCATTAGGTCGATAATAATGATAAGCACCACGAATTAATTGCCGTGCTTTTGCACCTTTCCAATTTTCTTCAAAACGTGAATCTATTCTATTTTCTCCGGCAGTGGCTCTTATAAAAACATAAGACAATTCAAATGCTTCTTCAATATGATAGGTTTGTTCCCAATTGATTTCACCTTGGTATTCCGAAACATCAAATCCTATAGCTTTATTGTCGTGTTTGTGTAATACTTCATAGATTCTAATATCGGGTAATTTTCGTTCATCGGCAGATAATTCATTGGCATATTTGTCGGTTTTAAATCCGAGATAATACAAAAAACCATCTCGAAATTTATACATTCCAAGAACAATAATTAGGATTAGAAACAAAGAAAAAAGAGCTGTAAACCACTTTCCAAAAAAACGCGATTTTCTTTTTTTAATAACTCGTCTTCTTTTAATCGGGCGTGCCATTATTTTTTAGCCAAAAACGTATTGTTTACAACCGATATTACAACATATAGTAAAATTATAATTGGTAAGGCTGTGAAGCCTAAAAACAAAAACAAAGTAGCAGCAATAGCTAAAAAGAAAACTTGCAATTTGTTTTTATCCCAACTAAAATCTTTGATTTTTAATGAAAATAATGGAATTTCAGCATTTAACATATACGCGCTAACAAAACTTATGATGATTAAGACAAAAGGATTGAATAAAGCATTAACTAACCACTCATGTGTTCCGTCAAATTGAATCATAGGAATACTCATAATAAACAATGCATTTGCAGGCGTTGGTAACCCAATAAATGAATCGGATTGACGTGTATCAATATTAAATTTCGCCAATCGATAAGCAGAGGCTAAGGTGATGATGAAACCTAAATAAGGTACAAATCCCATGTAATAAAAGTCCTCTGTCAAATAATAAATAGAAGTATCGTCTTCCTGAATATCGAGCAATAATTTAAATATCATTAAGCCAGGAACTACTCCACTGGTAACTACATCGGCTAATGAATCCAATTGCAACCCTAATTCACCAGAAACTTTAAACTTACGAGCAAAAAAACCGTCCCAAAAGTCAAAAAAAATACCCAAACAAACAAATAGAAAAGCTTCGTCATAATAGCCTTTAAATATTGCAATAATAGCTAATAAACCACTGGCAAGGTTGAACAGGGTTATTGTATTTGGAATGTGTTTTTTAATTTGCATATGAGAATAAGTTTTTGGTCAACTCAAAAATAACTAAAAATATTTTACGCAAATGTAATACAATAACTTAATACATTTAGAGTTTAGTAATTAAGAAATTTATATCATCTTTGTAAAAAAATAGGCATTGAAAAAGACCCTTTTCCTTCTTATCTGTTGTTTAGCCACTGTAAGTTATTCTCAAACTGTTCGGAAATATTCGAATGAGTTTTTGAATATTGGTGTTGATGCTGCTGCCTTAGGAATGTCTAATGCGGTTGTTTCGCATACACAAGATGTGAATTCGGGGTATTGGAATCCGGCAGGTTTGATGCATATAAAAGACAAGCAGTTTGCTTTGATGCATGCCAATTATTTTGCAAACATTGCCCAATATGATTATGCGGGTTTTGCCATGCCGATTGACGATCGAAGTGCCGTTGGAATTTCATTGATTCGTTTTGGGGTGGATGACATTTTAAACACGACTCAATTAATAGATAGCGAAGGCAATATCGATTATAACCGTATCTCTTTGTTTTCAACTGCCGATTATGGTTTAACTGTTTCTTATGCGAGAAGTTTACCTATAGATGGTTTAAACTATGGTGTAAATGCTAGAGTAATTCGAAGAGTTATAGGTGATTTTGCGAATTCTTGGGGGTTTGGTTTTGATTTGGGCATTCAATACATAAGCGATGATGAAGATTGGAAATTCGGATTAATGCTTCGGGATATTACTACGACCTACAATACTTGGACTATTGATCAAGAAAAATATCAAGCCATAGCAGATGCAATTCCGGGCGAAAATCAGGAATTACCAGAAACCAGCGAAATTACCCTACCTAAAGCACAATTGGGCATGTCTAAAAAATGGATTATTCGATACGACTATAGCCTTTTAGCTGCTACAAATTTGAACATGCAATTTACACAAACAAACGACATTATTTCGACTAGCTCAGTAAGTATCGACCCTGCTTTAGGGCTTGAATTTGGTTATTTAGATTTGGTTTATCTTCGAGCTGGTGTGGGTAATTTTCAACAGATTACACAAATTGACAATTCAAAAAAGGTCAGTTTCCAACCCAATATTGGCTTAGGATTTAAATACAGAGGCATTCAAGTGGATTATGCACTAACCGATTTAGGCGACCAAAGTGCTGCGTTGTATTCTAATATTTTCTCACTCAAAGTGGATTGGGAATTGTTTAGATAATTTTAGATGCTAGCTAGAAGTAAAGAAATAAGAAAATAGAAAAAAGACTTACATAAAATGATTAAAAAACTACTTTTCACGTTACTTGTTTTAGTTTCTTTTAATGGGTTTTCCCAAAATTTATCTCTTTCTGAGCAAGCAAAAGTTAGTATATTAACGTGTGGAACTGGCCCAGAATCGTATGCAATGTATGGTCACACAGGAATTCGCATTCAAGATAAAGTTATAGGTCTTGATGTGGTGTATAATTATGGTGCTTTTGATTTTAGTACGCCTAATTTCATTGGTCGTTTTGTTAAAGGTGATTTACAGTATTTTATTACTAACGAAAGTTTTATTGATTTTTATTCTAATTATCAGGCAGAAAATAGAGCAATTATTGAGCAAGAATTAGCACTAACCCCAATACAAATTTCTCAATTATTTGAACAACTTAATGCTTCGATATACAGCGACGAACGATTTTATACGTATAAATTTATTGATCGAAATTGCACAACTATGGTGGTTGATAAAATAAATAATACGCTTGGAAACGAATACATAAAATCGACTACTTCAGATCAATCATATAGAGAACTATTATATCCTTATATGTCTAATTTTTTCATGAAATTAGGCATTCAAATCATTTTTGGGACCAAAGTAGATGAACCCGCTACACGATTATTTTTGCCTTACGAATTTAAAACATCGCTTTCAAAAACTAGAGTTAATGGCAAGCAAATTGAAAAATCAAATACTACCCTATTAAAAGCTCAGCCAATATCGGTTCCTTTCAACTGGTTGAATTCTATCTATTCCTTAATTGGAGTGTTATTACTATTAGCGCTTTTTGGAAAAAAATGGATTCCAATCATCTACTTTACATTGGCTGGATTACTAGGCCTCTTTTTCTCTTTGGTTGGATTATATTCGTTGCACGATGAACTATTATGGAATTACAACATCTTGTTATTCAATCCATTGTTTTTGATTTATACTTGGTTCTATTGGAAAGAAAATAAACCTAAAACCATTTTATTGAGTAAAATCATTTTAGGATGTTTAGCACTTTATTTAGTTTATATGCTCAATAAAATACATTTAGGAATTGTGTGGCCATTTATATTATTGAACGGCTATTGGCTAATAAAAAACCTATTAAAAAAGACTAATTAACTCTTAAGTATTTTAAAAATTCTTTTTCTTTACGTTTCGCCACAGCAAGATCTACACCGTTTTTAAATTCACAATAAAGTCCGTCTTTTTTATTGATTCGGAGAATTTGATGGACGTTAACCAGGCAGGAATTGTGAATTCTAAAAAAACTAGCTTTTGGAAAAATATTTTGGTATTCCCCAATGTTTTTTGAAGATAATACTTTGTCTCCATTTTGCAGAAAAAATTCGGTGTATTTGCCATCTGCTTTACAATAAAGGACGTCAACAAATTTTATAATTTCTATTTTATCTAATGAAGAAACAATAAAAAAGTCTTTTGATGAATTTGTCAACCAATCGTTATTAGCACCGTTTAAGACTTGCAAATATGCCAAATCTCTTTCAAAATGATGCATAACTTTTGATAAAGAAGCAGAAAATACATCAAAATTTATGGGTTTTAATAGAAAATCAACCGCATTACACTTAAATGCTTGGTAAGCTTCATTTTCGTTTGAACCAATAAAAATAAATTTAGCTTCCAAGAAATCCATATTGGAAAACATTTCAAAATCATTTATATTTTCTTGGGACGCGCTAACAATGATGAGATTAGGCTTTGGCTTTAATAAAGTTATTTTTTTGAATCCTTCTTTGATCGATTTTGCCTTGCCTACAATCGAAAATAGTGTTGGATTTTCTATACCAAAATCTTCAAAACTTTGAATGATTTTGACATTATCTTCGATTAAAAAAGTATTTAGTAGGGTCATCGGAATATATTTGTTTTTTTTACTTTTAATACCAATCGGAGTGGTATCTGTTTTCACCTAAATAAAAGATGATTCCGAAAGAAAAGTTATAAAAACTTCCAGACTCTGGTTTTTTATTAATTGGGTCTACTAATTGACCATCAAAACCATAATTCTGATCTGATGTTAAATTATGTGTAAAATCAGCGGTTAATGCAATTTTATTTGAAATATTGTACATTGGAGTAATTCCAATTCCAACAACTTTTACTTGCTCATATTCATTTTTACCAATCATGTAAGCGAAAGCAACGCCAGCATCTATATGGGCATTGACACCAAAACGATCTCTAGTTAAATAAGTCAAACCAAATTCTTTTCCAATATTATATACCCCTGAAACAGAAATTGTGTTGTAAGTGATTCCTAACTTTCCACCAGGATCATTCACGAAATGATCAAATTTGTAAGAAACTTTTGCGCCTATTTTCTCAGTAAACATGTAACGAACTCCCACATTAAAGTGATTCATACCCGAAAAATTAGATTTAAAACCCTTATAATAAGGCTCTATTGCCCCTGTATAGCCATAACCTGCCTCAAGAGACATGTTATTTACATTAAACTGTGCAAATAGTGAACTAGAATTTAATAAAATAAAAATAAATAATTATCTTAGTACTAATTTCATGATATAAATAAAGTTACGAATGTAAAAAAAATGTGCTTATTTAAATAATATATTGAAGTTTTTTTTAAATGTCGAACAACAAATGTTGAATAATGAATTTTCAAATTGGCTCATTGACTCATTGACTATAATCTCCAATAATTTTTGAAGTCATTTTTATTCATGACGCCTTTGATGTCGTATAAATATAAAGGACCGTTTGATAATTCTTCGAAATCTTTTGGTGTCATGTTGCGATAGGCTTGGTGTCCAACTGCTAGCACAATACTGTCGTATTTTCCTGTAGGGTTTTGTTGTAGGGTTACATTGTAATGTTGTTTCAATTCTATTGCGCTTGCGTTAGGATCAATTACATCTACCTCAACAGAATAGTCTTTTAGTTCTTTAATTAAATCAATTACCTTTGAATTACGAATGTCTGAGACCTCTTCTTTAAAGGTAATTCCCATGACTAACACGCGAGATTTTCCTGGATTTTTATCTTGCTCGATTAGTGTTTGTACGACTTTTTTTGCAATAAAAGTGGGAATAAAATCATTTACTCTTCTTCCTGCAGCAATGACTTGCGGGTCGATGCCAATTTTTTTGGCTTTATGCATTAAATAAAATGGATCAACACTAATACAGTGGCCACCCACTAAACCAGGTTGGTACTTGTGAAAGTTCCATTTTGTCCCAGCTGCTTCAATAACGGCTTGGGTATCAATGTTCATTTTATCGAATATGATGGCCAATTCGTTCATTAGCGATATGTTGATGTCGCGTTGCGTATTTTCTATTACTTTGGCGGCTTCAGCTACTTTTATCGAAGGTGCATGATGTAAACCTGCTTCGATAATGGAACCGTAGACAGCCGCAATTTTTTCAAGTGCGTCAGGACTATTTCCTGATACAATTTTTAAAATTTTGGTTACAGTTTTTACTTTATCACCTGGAACAATTCGTTCTGGACTGTAGCCAAAATGAAAATCGATACCCGCTTTTAAACCGCTGTGCTTTTCTAAAATGGGCACGCAATCTTCTTCTGTACAGCCAGGATATACCGTTGATTCATATACTACGGTATCGCCTTTTTTTAATATTTTACCAATACTTTTAGAAGCACTTAACAAAGGCTTTAAATTAGGCACTTTGTTTTTATCAATATCGGTGGGAACGCCAATAATATGAAAATTTGCTTCCTTAACTTCTTCAAAATTAGAAGTAAAAATAATATTTGTATTTTCAAAAGCTGTTGTCGTTAATTCATTTGAAGGATCAATACCTTGTTTCATTAAGGCTACTCGCTCTTTGTTGATATCAAAACCAATGACTTTGTATTTCTTAGCGAATTCTAGCGCTAAGGGTAATCCTACGTAGCCAAGTCCTGTTACTGAGATGATGGTCATTTTTTTGGGTATTGTTTTTATAATTGACAATTAATAATTATCATTTTGTTTTTGACTATTTAACTTTAACTTTAACTTATAATAAGCATTTACTAATTTTAAAATTAAAATATTTTCAAATTAAAAAAGAACAAAGCCGGCTTTTTTCTTTTTTAATTAACTTCCAATTGCTTTATATACAAAACCAATTTTTTCCAATGCTTTTCTATCCAAAATATTTCGACCATCAAAAATGAATGCAGGTTTCAACATTTGATCATATATTTTTTGCCAATCATACGACTTAAACTCATCCCATTCTGTTAAAACAGCAATTGCATGTGCTTGATGACACGCTTCATAAGGATTATTAAAAGCTTTTAGTTGTTTTTGATTCTCGTTAGGTAATCTTGAAACTAGATAATCTAGATCAGATAATATTTGTTTTTCATTTACTTTTGGATCAAAAACAGCAATATTTGCTTGTTCATTTAGCAAGTCATCTGCAACAAACATAGCAGCTGATTCTCTTGTATCATTTGTATCTTTTTTGAAAGCCCAACCTAAAAAAGTTATTTTTTTACCCGCAACAGTATTATACAATGTAGTACTAATATTTTTTGCAAATCGTCTTTTTTGA
>CAMDQL010000046.1 GCA_945905915.1 Flavobacterium psychrophilum | reverse complement strand
GAAATTATCAAACTTTCTGGTGGTGTTCCAGTTGAAGTACCAACATCTGTGGAAAGCGATTTCAAAATCACACCCGAACAATTAGAAGCGGCCATCACTCCAAAAACAAAAATGATGTGGTTCAGTTCGCCTTGTAATCCAAGTGGTTCAGTATACAATCGTGAAGAATTGACAGCGTTAGCTAAAGTATTAGAAAAATACCCGCACGTATATATAGTTTCTGACGAAATTTACGAGCACATTAATTTTTCAGGAACATTTTGTAGTATCGGTTCTATTCCAGGTATGCTTGAAAGAACGATTACAGTTAACGGAGTGGCGAAAGCTTTCGCTATGACAGGTTGGAGAATTGGTTATATCGGAGCACCCGAATTCATTGCAAAAGCGTGTACAAAAATACAAGGTCAAGTTACTTCAGGAGCTAATTCAATAGCACAAAGAGCTACAATAACTGCAGTTGAAGCAGATCCAAGCGTATTAAACGAAATGGTTACTGCCTTCAAGAATCGTAGAGATTTAGTAGTTGGATTAGTAAAACAAATTCCAGGATTCAAATTGAATGTTCCTGAAGGAGCGTTTTATGTTTTCCCAGATGTTTCTTACTATTTTGGAAAAACCGTAAAAGGCACCGAAATTAAAAATGCAACTGATTTCTCGATGTTCTTGTTAGCAGAAGCAAATGTTGCAACCGTAACAGGTGATGCTTTTGGAAATCCAAATTGTATTCGTTTCTCTTACGCAACAAGTGAAGCTATATTAACAGAGGCGATGAAAAGAATTAAAGAAGCGGTTTCTTAAATCAAAAAATATATTCAACACGAATTATACAATAGTGTAATTCGTGTTTTTTTATGCTCTAAATTCAAAAAAAGCGAACTTGAATTAGAAATCTCGAATTTTTTATAAGAACTTTGCATACTTTTTTTGGGCAAATTCCAAATAATTAAAGCTTTACTAATGAAGAAGAAGATCGAAATTTTAGCGCCTGCAAAAAATTTAATACAAGGAATAGCAGCTATAAATAGTGGTGCCGATGCGGTTTATATTGGCGCTCCTTTATATGGTGCTCGTTCAAATGCTACCAATTCTGTTGAAGATATTGCCGAGTTAGTAAAATATGCACATTTATTTAATGCTCAGGTTTTTGTGGTTATCAATACCATTTTATATGATAATGAATTAGAACCTTGCCGTCAGTTGATTTGGAAATTATATGAGATAGGCGTAGATGCCTTGATTATTCAAGATATGGCAATTATGGAAATGGAATTGCCTCCAATCGTATTACATGCCAGCACGCAAGCTAACAATCGGGATGCAGATAAAATTAAATTTTTGGCTGATGCCGGAATCAAGCGTGCCGTTTTAGCACGTGAATTAAACTTGCATCAAATCAAAGAAATCAGCGAAGCTACTGATGTTGAGTTAGAGTTTTTCGTAACGGGTGCCTTATGTGTTTCGTTTAGCGGAAATTGTTATATGAGTGTTGCCAATGGAGAACGTTCAGCAAACAGAGGTTCTTGTGCGCAAAATTGCCGTTTACCCTATAATTTAATTGACGGAAATGGCGACACTTTAATCAAAAACAGTCATTTACTTTCGATTAAAGATTTTGATGTTTCCAATCAAATTCCAAATTTAGTCGAAGCAGGAATTAGTTCGTTTAAAATTGAAGGGCGATTGAAAGATATCGTATATGTAAAAAATAACGTTTCCTATTTACGTCAGAAATTAGATGCATTCTTAGCTGAAAATCCTGAAAAATACACCAAAGCTTCTTCTGGAAAATGCACGTTTTTGTTTGATTCTTCATTAGATAGAACCTTTAATCGTGGTTATACCGATTATTTTGTAAACGAAAGGCATCAATCAATAGGTTCTTGGGAAAGTCCAAAATCGAAAGGACAATATATAGGAAAACTAATAAAAACAATTGGCAATTCGTACGAAATTGAAAATGGTGAATTGTTAAATAATGGTGACGGATTGTGTTTTATCAACGAAAACAACGAAGCCGAAGGAATTTACGTCAACCGTGCCGAAAACGGAATTATTTATCCAAATGTATTGAAAGAAATCAAAGAAGGTACGTTCATCTATAGAAATAACGATGCCGCTTTCATTAAATTGGTAGAACGTGAAGACAGTGCCGTTCGAAAAATCAGTACCACTTTAGTGTTAAAAGAAAACGAAACGGGTTTTGAATTAATCGCAACTGACGAAGATGGAAATGTAAGTATTGCTAATTTAATTCACCAAAAAGAGCTTACTAAAAATAATGAATCTATAGCAGAAAATTTCAAAGTTAATTTAGCAAAAACTGGGTTTACACCCTATAATGCTGATGAAATTACGATTGAATTTTCTCAAAATTGGTTTTTACCAATATCGAAAATTAACGAAATGCGAAGAACCGTTTTCGAACAGTTATCGGAAATTCGTTTGAATAATTATGTTCGAAAGGAGCATCAAATGGTAAAAACATCACATCCTTATCCAGAAACTAAATTGGATTTTATGTACAATGTTTCCAATAAAACCGCTCGAAAATTCTACGAACGTCATGGTGTAACCGAAATCGAAAAAGCATTCGAATTACAATGGGATCCTGGTAAATCTCGTGTAATGACCACAAAATATTGCATCAAATATGAATTAGAACGCTGTCCAAAATACCATCGTGAAAACATGGATAAAAAGGTAAAAGAACCTTTAGTTTTGAAACAAGGCGAATTGGAATACAAACTAAAATTTAATTGCAAACCTTGCGAAATGGAAATTTGGGAAAAAGATGCCGAATTTGAAATTGAAGACGAAGATTAATTTAATACTCTAACCATGAAAAAAATACTATTATTTTTATTGATATGTAACAGCGCAATTATTTTCGCTCAAGAAAAAAATGAAACTTCGAAAATTCAAATTGTAGAAGCTTCTTGTGGCCAATGTCAGTTTGGAATGAAAGAAAAAGGTTGCGATTTAGCTGTAAGAATTGAAGGTAAATCTTATTTTGTGAAAGGAACTTCTATTGATTCTCATGGCGATGCCCACGGCAAAGATGGATTTTGTACCTGCATAAGAAAGGCAGAAGTTGTTGGAGAAATAAAAGATAATTTATTTATTGTAACGTATTTTAAATTAATGCCCATACAGCTACCTAAATTATAGAAAAATCTATGGGAGATACAGTTTTACATAAAGCAAACACAAGAGGTCACGCCAATCACGGTTGGTTAAACGCTTATCATAGTTTTAGTTTTGCAAGTTGGTACAATCCAGAAAGAGTTCAATTTGGAGTGTTGCGCGTTTTAAATGACGACACAGTTGCCCCAGGAATGGGTTTTGGCACGCATCCACACGATAATATGGAAATTATCACTATTCCACTCGAAGGTGATTTGGCACACAAAGATAGTATGGGAAATAAATCTATCATCAAAACGGGCGATGTCCAAGTTATGAGTGCTGGTACTGGAATTCAACACAGTGAGTTCAATCCGAATGCTGATTTACAAACAAAATTATTTCAAATTTGGTTGTTCCCAAAAACTAGAAATGTAACACCTCGTTACCAACAAATTACATTAGATGTTGCCAAACAAAAAAATAATTTTGCTCAAATTTTATCGCCAAATGAAGTTAATGAAGGCGTTTGGATTCATCAAGACGCTTGGTTTCACTTAGCGGATTTCGACAAAGATTTTTCCAAAACTTACGAAATAAAAAAAGAAGGCAATGGGATGTATGTGTTTGTGATTTCAGGAACAATTACGGTTAATGGTCAGGAATTAGAAACCCGAGATGGTTTTGGAATTTGGGATTTTAATAAATTGGAATTTACAGCCACAACTGATGCGAAGTTTTTATTAATGGAAATTCCAATGGAATAATAAATAGTATTCAGTGTTCTGTTAAAAAAAATGTTATTTTTGCCATTCAAGAAAAACTTGAAACTTTAAACTTGAAACAAAACTTATGAAAGCATACGTATTTCCAGGTCAAGGAGCACAATTCCCAGGAATGGGTAAAGATTTATATGAAACCTCAGCAGTAGCAAAAGATTTATTTGAAAGAGCTAATGAAATTTTAGGTTTCCGAATTACAGATATTATGTTTGAAGGAACCGCTGAAGAATTAAAAGAAACTAAAGTAACTCAACCAGCTGTTTTTTTACATTCGGTGATTTTAGCTAAAGTTTTAGAGGTAAAACCTGATATGGTTGCCGGGCATTCATTAGGCGAATTTTCTGCTTTAGTTGTCAATGGTGCTTTATCTTTTGAAGATGGCTTAAAATTAGTTTCTAAAAGAGCTTTAGCCATGCAAAAAGCATGTGAAATCACACCATCGACTATGGCTGCTGTATTAAATTTAGAAGATAACATAGTAGAAGATATTTGTGCATCGATAGATGGTGTTGTAGTGGCAGCGAATTATAACTGTCCAGGTCAATTAGTAATTTCGGGCGAATATAAAGCCGTAGAATTAGCTTGCGAAAAAATGAAAGAAGCTGGAGCCAAACGTGCTTTAATTTTACCAGTTGGAGGTGCTTTCCACTCACCAATGATGGAACCTGCAAGTTCAGCACTAGCTGCTGCTATTGAAGCAACAACTTTCTCTAATCCTACTTGCCCTGTGTATCAAAACGTAACCGCTAAGGCAGTTTCAAATCCTTCTGAAATTAAAAATAATTTGATTTCTCAACTAACAGGTGCAGTAAAATGGACTCAATCCGTTAATCAAATGATTGCTGATGGCGCTACAAGTTTTACAGAAGTGGGACCTGGAAAAGTTTTAGTTGGATTGGTTAATAAAATTGATAAAGAAGTCGAAACGATTTCGGCATAATTATTTCAATTTTTTAATTTGGCACCTATTTTGTTATATTTATAAAAATTAAATCCTTCATTATGAGAAAAATAATTGCATTACTTGCTGTTACAACAATAGGAATGGCTTGTAAAGAAGAAACCCAAGAAAAATTAAAAGAAGCCTCTGCAGCGGTTTCAACTGATGTAAAAGAGTCGATTGATTCTGTTAAAACAAAAGCAGAAAATGCTATTGATTCTTCAAAAGTAGGCGCAAAAGAACTTTTAGTTAAAGGTGCCGAAAAAGTAGAACAAGAGGCAAAAAAAATTAAAGAATCGGCAAAAGAGTAAAAATTAATCCTCATCAACACAACATGAGGATTTTTTTTATAAACAAAAGCAACAAAATTGTATCTTGCAATCGTTAAAAATTGCATTACAAATTAATTATAATACTATGAAGTTTTTTAGAATATTACTTATTTTATTGGTTTTACCCGTCTTTGCACAACAAGGTGGCATGTGGATTCCTAGCCTTTTAAAAGGAGGCAACGAAAAAGAAATGAAAGCCTTGGGAATGAAAATTAGTGCCGATGATATTTATTCGGTAAATAATTCTAGCCTAAAAGATGCTGTTCCTCATTTTGATGGAGGTTGTACTGCAGAAATGATTTCTCCAAAAGGGCTTCTTTTAACTAATCACCATTGTGGTTATGACAATATTCAAAGTCATTCAACTGTTGAAGATGATTATTTAACTGATGGTTTTTGGGCCTACAAAATGGAAGATGAATTACCAAATAAAGATCTAACAGTTACTTTCATTATTAAAATTGAAGATGTAACCGCTAAAATTTTTGACGGTGTTTTAAATCTTCCTTCGGAAAGTGACAAACAAAAGAAAATTCAACAAAATATAGCTGCTTTAAGCAAAAGTTTTCCAAAAGAAGCATGGCAGGAAGCGATGATTCGTGCTTTTTATGACGGAAATCAATACGTGTTGTTTGTAACCGAAACCTTTAAAGATGTTCGATTAGTTGGTGCTCCGCCTAGTTCAATTGGAAAATTTGGATCAGATACTGATAACTGGGTGTGGCCTCGTCATACAGGTGATTTCTCTTTATTTAGAATCTATGCTGATCAAAACAATCGCCCTGCAGAATATTCAAAAGACAACGTTCCTTATAAACCAAAACACTTTTTTCCCGTTTCTGCAAAAGGAATTCAAGAAAACGATTTTACAATGGTAATGGGCTATCCGGGAAGAACTCAGGAATATTTACCCTCATTTGCTGTAGCGCAAATTGTAAATGATTTGAATCCTGCAAAAATTGAAATACGTGATGCTGCTTTAAAAGTACAAGATGGTTTCATGAGAAAAGACAATGCGATTAAAATTCAATATGCTTCAAAATATGCTGGAGTTGCTAATTATTGGAAAAAATGGATTGGAGAAACTAAAGGTTTGAAAAAATCAAATGCAGTTGCCATCAAAAAAGATTTTGAAAAAAAATTCCAAGAAAGAGTAAATAAAGCAGGAAAACAAGCTGAATATGGGACAATTTTAGCTGATTTTGATAAAAACTATTCAGAAATTAAGGAATTAGATATTGCAAGAGATTACTTTACAGAAGTTGTTTTACGTAATTCAGAAATTTTATCCTTTGCTTACCGATTATATCAATTAGAACAAGTTTACAATACAAAAGGAGAGCAATCTTTTAATGATAGAAAAAATAATTTAATATCTGGATTTGAAAGTATTTATAAAGATTATAGTGCGCAAGTTGACGAAAAAGTTTTTGAACAATTAATCGGTTTATACGCTACAAAATCGCCAAAACAATTTTTACCAGAATCGGTACAAAATATCAATCCAACATTATCAGCAAGACTTATTTTTGATAACTCAAAATTGACCAACTATAATGGCTTGAAAGAATTATTAAATGGTGATGCAAAGGCGATTTTAGAAAAATTAAATCAGGATCCGGCCTATAAACTAGTTAAAATAATAGCAGATAGTTATCTAAAAAATGTAGCGCCTAAATTTGATGAAATCAACTTGAAAAATAGTGCTTTACAGAGAACCTACATGAAGGGAATTTTAGAATTTTTCCCTAATGATAGAATTTTTCCAGACGCAAATAGTACGTTACGAGTAACTTATGGAAAAGTAAAAGGTTATAAACCAAGCGACGCCGTTATTTATGAACCTATAAGTTACTTAGACGGAGTTATGGAAAAATATGTGCCAGGGGATTATGAATTTGATGTGCCTAAAAAATTAATCGATTTGTATAATGCGAAAGATTTCGGAAAATATGCAGATAAAAACGGAAAAATGCCATTAGCGTTTATTGCAACAAATCATACTACGGGAGGAAACTCTGGAAGTCCGGCTTTGGATGCAACAGGAAATCTTATCGGATTAAACTTTGATAGGGTTTGGGAAGGCACCATGAGTGACATTTATTACAGTCCAGAAATCTGCAGAAACATCATGGTAGACACACGTTATATTTTGTTTGTGATTGATAAATTTGCTGGTGCTAAAAACCTTATTGAGGAGATTACAATAGTGTATCCTAAGTCAAAAAATACAAAATAATTACAACTATTTAATATAAATAAAAGTTTGGCACGCCATTTGAAATGAAGCATTTAAGAAAGCAATGAAAAAAAAATGAAAAAATTTGTCAAAAAATATTTTGACATGTTAAAAAATTTATATCTTTGCCTTGAATTAATAATTAACCTTTATAATTTAGTAAGATGAAAAAAGTTATTTTAAGTTTAGCAATTGTTGCTGCTATGTTCGTTTCTTGTAAAGAAACTGCTGCTGAAACTACAGAAGCTGTAGATTCAACTGCTGTTGAAGCTCCTGCTGTTGAAGAGGCTCCTGCTGATTCTACTGCTGTTGCTGCTGATTCTACTGCTGCACCTGCTGCTGAAGCTGCACCTGCTAAGTAATTTATTGCTACAGAAAAATTAAGCTCCACTAGGTGGGGCTTTTTTTATTTCTAAGATTGTCCAAAAACATCTTCTACAGATGAAAAATCTAAATATTCAGCTTTATCGGCATATTTAATAATTTCATCAATTCCTTTTTGAAGTAATAATTGCGTTGTATATCGTCTACTAAGAGCTATCTCATGGTCATCTAGTATCAATCGGAAGAAAAACTTACCGCTTGATGATTTAAAACGAAGAAAAACACACCGTTCTATTGCACTTTTAAGAAATTCTATTTGTTCTTCACATTCAAAACGCAACTCAAAGTCGTTACTAGTAAAATTAGTTTTCCCTTTTCGGGAAACAAATTCATATTTATAAGCTCCGTTTGTTCGTTGTACAATGACAAATGTACTCATGTTGATTAGATTGATAAAATTATATAGAATTCTTTAAAGATAATAGAAAATTCTAAAGGGATAATTTTCTAAACAAAAAAAGCTCCAAACATAGTTTGAAGCTTTTGTACTCAAGGCGGGACTTGAACCCGCACGGGCATTACTACCCACTGGATTTTAAGTCCAGCGTGTCTACCAATTCCACCACTCAAGCATGATTGCTTTTTGAACTTTTTTAGCTAATTTTTAGAAAAAATTAATTAAAGTTATTCTCAAGCATCTTACTGTGTAAACACAATAATTGGTATTTTTATTTTTGAGCGAAAAACGGGGCTCGAACCCGCGACCTCGACCTTGGCAAGGTCGCGCTCTACCAGCTGAGCTATTTTCGCAATTTTAAAGGAACGTGTGCATTTCTTTCGTAATGCGAGTGCAAATATAATATATATTTTTATTTTCACAAGTAGTTTTTATATAAAAATTAAATCTTTTTTATAACCTTTTGATAGCTACTATTTTATTTGAAAAATTATTTTTTTACCAACATTCGCTTGATTTCGTTTAGCTTCATTAAAGCTTCTACAGGGGTTAAAGTATTTATATCGATATTCAATATTTCTTCCTTAATATCTTCCAAAAGTGGATCATCTAAATTAAAAATACTCAATTGCAATTCGTCATTTGCTGATTTAATACCAGACAACTCTTCGCTCGAATGTCTTTTTTCTAATTGCTTTAACAATTTTTGTGCTTTTTGAATCACAATTTGAGGCATACCAGCCATTTTTGCTACGTGAATTCCAAAACTATGGGCGCTTCCACCTTTTACTAATTTACGAATGAATAAAACCGTATCTTTTAATTCCTTTACCGAAACATTGAAATTCTGAATACGATCAAACGTTACTTCCATTTCGTTTAATTCATGGTAGTGTGTTGCAAATAATGTTTTCGGCTTATTTGGATGTTCGTGCAAATATTCTGAAATCGCCCAAGCAATTGAAATTCCGTCATAAGTTGAAGTTCCTCTTCCAATCTCATCTAACAATACTAAACTTCTTTCGGAAATATTATTCAAAATCGAAGCCGTTTCGTTCATTTCCACCATAAAAGTAGATTCGCCCATCGAAATGTTATCACTTGCTCCTACTCTAGTAAAAATTTTATCTACTACGCCCATTCGCACGCTTTCTGCGGGAACAAAACTACCCATTTGAGCCATCAACACAATCAAAGCCGTTTGACGCAAAATGGCCGATTTACCCGACATATTTGGACCGGTAATCATGATGATTTGTTGGGATTCTCTATCCAAATACACATCATTTGAAATATATGGCACACCCACAGGCAATTGCTTTTCAATAACAGGATGGCGTCCTTCTTTAATTTCTAAATCAAAACTTTCATCTAAATCAGGGCAAACGTATTTATTATCAATCGCTAATTGTGTGAAAGAAGTCAAACAATCCAATTGCGCAATTAAATTGGCATTCAACTGAACATGTTTGATATACGTAGCAATCCAATTCACCAATTGCTCAAACAACTGGGATTCTAATTGATGGATTTTTTCTTCGGCTCCTAAAATCTTCGATTCATATTCTTTTAATTCTTCAGTAATGTAGCGCTCTGCATTTACTAAAGTTTGCTTACGAATCCATTCGGCTGGAACTTTATCTTTATGTGTATTTCGAACTTCTATATAATATCCAAAAACATTATTGAACGAAACTTTCAACGATGGAATACCTGAAGCAATACTTTCTCTTTGTTCTAATTCTTCTAAATAGCCTTTTCCTGTTGAAGAGATGGCTCGTAATTCATCTAATTCAGAATGAACTCCTACAGCAATGGCGTTTCCTTTATTAACACTAACTGGTGCATCTTCTTGAATCGTAGTTTTAATTTTCTCACGTAATAATTCGCACGCATGTAAGCTATCTCCAATTATTCGTAAAGCTTCATTTTCACTAGCTAAAGCCAATGTTTTTATAGGAATAATCGCATCTAACGAATCTTTCAAAAAATTGACTTCTCTTGGCGAAATTTTGCCTGTAGCAACCTTTGAAATCAAACGTTCCAAATCGGAAATTTGTTTGATTTGATACTGAATTTGCTGTAAAACTTCGGGATTAGATTTTAGATACGAAATTACTTCATGACGACTTCTAATTTTTGCAATATCTTTCAACGGAAGCGCCAACCAACGCTTCAACAACCTTGCTCCCATTGGCGAAAGCGTTTTATCAATTACATCTAAAAGCGTCACAGCATTTGGATTATAACTGTGGTATAATTCTAAATTTCGAATGGTAAATTTATCCATCCAAACGTAAGCATCTTCGGCAATACGCTGAATATTGGTAATGTGTTGGATTTTATTATGCTGTGTTTCCGATAAATAATACAAAATAGCTCCTGAAGCAATCAAACCTTCTGTTAATTCTTCGACACCAAAACCTTTTAGCGAATTGGTTTGAAAATGTTTTGTCAAACTTTCTAAGGCAAAATCTTCTTTGTATACCCAATCTTCCAAAAAGAAGGTATGAAAATCGTCTCCAAAAACCGAATGAAACTGATTTTTAAACTGTTTCGGAATTAAAATTTCACTCGGACGAAAGTTTTGTAATAATTTATCGATGTATTCATCATTGCCTTGCGATACTAAAAATTCGCCTGTTGACACATCTAAAAATGCTACTCCAAGTGCTTTTTTTCCAAAATGAATTGCCGCTAAAAAATTATTTGATTTGGATTGCAACACCTCATCATTCATTGAAACTCCGGGTGTAACTAATTCGGTTACCCCACGCTTTACAATGGTTTTAGTCATTTTTGGATCTTCTAATTGGTCACAAATCGCAACTCGAAGTCCGGCTTTGACTAACTTGGGCAAATAGGTATTAATAGAATGATGCGGAAATCCTGCTAAAGCGGTTTCGGTTTCAGAACCTGCGCCTCTTTTTGTCAAAGTAATGCCTAAAATTTGTGCTGCTCGAACAGCATCTTCTCCAAAGGTTTCATAAAAATCGCCCACACGAAACAACAAACAAGCATCGGGATATTTATTTTTTATCTCGTTGTATTGTTTCATTAAAGGCGTTTCCTTTGGTGTTTTATCAGGAGTTACTGCAGATTTCTTCGCCACAATTTCTAATTTAAGTATAATTGCGAAGGTATAAAATAAAGTAGTAAGATAAAAGAAACTAGATTTAAGATATTTAGATTTTTAGATGTTCTGATAAGTTTACAGTTAAAAACTATTTGTGAGCCTTGCGCCTTCTTTGTGAACTTTGTGGTTAAAAAACTAATTGTCAAATTGCCACATTATATCTATTTTTGCATCATGAGGAAATTAGCCAACGCAGAATTAGATCGCAAAAACATCGACGAGTTTAAAGAAGCTCAAAAGACTCCTATCATTGTAATCTTAGACGATATTCGAAGTTTGCATAATATTGGTTCGGTTTTTAGAACTTCAGATGCTTTTTTAATTGAGAAGATTTTTTTGTGTGGTATAACGGCAATTCCGCCCAATAAAGAAATTCACAAAACGGCTCTTGGCGCTACTGAAACGGTTGCTTGGGAATATGCAAAAGACGTTTTAGAAGTGATTTATCAATTGAAACAAGAAAATATAAAAGTATATTCGGTGGAGCAAACTGAAAATGCCATTATGTTAGATGATTTTCAACCAGAAATCAATTCAAAATACGCGTTAATCTTTGGAAACGAAGTCAAAGGCGTTTCTCAAGAAGCGATTAATTTAAGCGATGGAGTGATTGAAATTCCGCAATTAGGCAGCAAACATTCGTTAAATATTTCGGTAAGTGCTGGAATTGTGATTTGGGATTTATTTCAGAAGCTTCAATAGAAATCTTACTATTTAAACGCAAAGTCGCAAAGTTTTTTGCAAAGGACGCAATGAATTTACAAAATTCGTGTTTAAACAAGTTAAAAGAGATGCTTTAAGAAAGTTGAATCTCGATTTCAGCATGACAAGCCTGGAAAGAGAAAATCAGCAAAAATCGGCGTTTTGCTCAAGCGTATCCGTATTATCCGCGTGCTAATGTTATTTTTATATTAATTTCATTCAACAAAAACACATAATCTTCCTGCTTTTTCACAAAATCTAAACCGGAAACATCGATAATTAAAACATTTAAATCGGTTTGTGTTTTAATGTAATCTAAATATCCTTGATTAATTTTTTCTAAATAATCAGCCGGAATATCTTGCTCATAACTTCTACCACGTTTTTTAATGTTTACTAAAAGACGATCTGTATTTTGATACAAATACACATATAAATCGGGTTTTGGCATTTCTTTATGAATGATGTCAAACATGGTTTTATACAAACGGAATTCGTCTTCTTGAAGCGTTACTTTAGCAAAAATTAACGATTTAAAAATATGATAATCAGCCACTACAAAATCTTTAAATAAATCAAATTGCGCCAAATCATCCGATAATTGTTGGTATCTATCGGCTAAAAATGACATTTCTAACGGAAATGCATACCGACTTTGATCTTTGTAAAATTTTGGCAAAAAAGGATTATCGGCAAAGCGTTCCAATATTAATTTTGCATTACAATCTTCGGCTAATTTTGAAGCCAATGTTGTTTTGCCTGCTCCAATATTTCCTTCAATTGCAATATAATTGAATTGTTGTAATGATAATTTTTCAATCGGCGAAACTATAGCATGAACAGCTTTGATTTCGCTTTCATCATCCGATTGAACTAATAATTGAGCAACCGATTTTTTCAACGTTGGATGTTCCCAATTTAATCCTAAATCCAACATGGGTAACAACACAAATTTGCGGTTTTGTAATAAGGGATGTGGAATTTGTAAGTTATCGGTTTCAATAATTTCTTCATCAAAAGCGATTATATCTACATCTATAATTCGGGCTTGATAACCAGAATCTTTCGATCGCACTCTGCCTAACGATTTTTCAACTTTTAAAACCTGTTTCAATATTTTTTGAGCCGATTTTGACGTATGAATAAGGATTGCAGCATTATAAAATGGTTCGCTTTCAAATCCCCAAGCAGGTGCTTCATAGATTTTTGACACCTTAACTACAACAGCTACTTCCTTATGAATCAAATCAATACAAGCTTTAATCGTGGTTAAACGATCCCCTTGATTACTTCCTAAAGACAGAATTACTTGATGTTGCTTCATAGTAGCAAAATAACAAACATTTTTAGACTTATAATTTACCTTTTCAATTTTTTTATGAACATGTAACATTTTTATACCTTTTGCTACTTATAGATATTAAAAATAAATTAAAATGAAATTTTTAGGAAACGTATTAGCTACTGTAATTGGATTATTTGTTTTTTGGATGATTTTTTTCTTTGGAATCATAATCATTGGCGCTATTGCCGGTGGAAACGAAGACATTGTTACAATTGAAGAAAATTCGGTAATTGAGTTAGATTTATCACAAGTAACTTTAGACTATGCTGGAAAAACAAGTTACAAAGACTTCAACTATTTTGAAGCCGATCATGATGGTGTAACTGATATTTTAAATGCTATTGAAGCAGCAAAAAATGATGATAAAATTAAGGGTATTTCTATCCTTAACAACCAATCTCAACTAGGGTTAGC
>CAMDQL010000045.1 GCA_945905915.1 Flavobacterium psychrophilum | reverse complement strand
ATGTAAAATTACCATCAAAATCAGTCGCAGTCATAGTGTTAGTACCTTCGATTACAACAGAAACGCTTGGCATTGGCTGTTGCGTTTTACCATCTAAAACAACACCTTTAAGTGTGTTTTGCGCAAACATACCTATCGGTAAGATAAGTAAGAAAAGTAGTAACTTTTTTTGCAGTGTTTTCATACAAATTGTTTAGGTTAAAAATGTTATTTAATTGCTTATAACTTTACTTCTAATGTTAAATTTATGTAAAAATTGATTAAAAAAAAATACAATTTTAAAATAGAGCTAGCGAAAACGTTTTCGTGTTGAAAACTTTGTGTTTTTAGTGCTATTTTTAAGCAAAAAATGTGATGTTTTAAAAAAAAAAGTTACTTTTAATGCATATTAATAATTAGCTTTTTCCAAATGAGAAAAAAAGTCACGCTTAAACAAATTGCTAGAGAACTAGATGTATCCATTTCAACGGTCTCAAAATCACTTCGTGACAGCCATGAAATTAGCGAAGACACGCGGCTTAAAGTACAAGCATTTGCAAAGCTTTACAATTACAAACCGAATAATATAGCCTTAAGTTTAAAAAATAAAAAAACGAAAACTATAGGGATAATTATTCCAGAAATTGTTCATCATTTTTTTGCAACAGTAATTAGCGGAATCGAACAAGTGGCAAACGAAAATGGTTATAATGTAATTGTTTGTTTATCTGACGAATCATTTGACAAAGAAGTCATCAACTTAGAAATGCTAGCCAATGGAAGTACAGATGGTTTTATCATGTCGTTATCTAAAGAAACTCAACAAAAGAAAGACTTCCACCACATTCAAGAAGTAATCAATCAAGGAATGCCTGTAGTACTATTTGATCGAGTAACTAATGATGTTTTTTGCGATAAAGTAATTATTGATGACAAACAAGCTGCATTTGATGCTGTACAATTTCTAATTGAACAAGGATTTAGAAAAGTAGCTTTAATTACTACTGTTGATTATGTAAGTGTTGGTAAATTAAGAACCGATGGTTATAAAGAGGCGTTAAAATCTAATCATATTAAGATTGACGAAGATTTAATCATCAAAATTGAAGACATTGATAATTGTGCTATTAAAATTGAAAACCTCATCAAATCGCAAAATTGTGATGCAATATTTGCTGTTAATGAATTATTTGCCGTTACTGCCATTAAAAAAGCGGCACAAAATAATTTAAAAGTACCTGATGATATTTCGGTTATCGGGTTTACCGATGGCATTATTTCTCAATTCTCTACACCAAGTATTTCAACTGTCAGTCAAAATGGCATTAAAATGGGTCGTAAATCCGCTCAAATGTTGATTGATCGCTTAGAATTAGAAGATGAAGAAAACGAACAGTATACTACCGAAATAATTGAAACCAATTTAATTATTAGAGAATCTACTACAACGAAATAGTAGATCACAACTAATTGATAGCTAATATTTTAAATTTTTACATACCCCATATAAAGCAATTTAAATGCAAAAAATATTGTTTTATTCAAAATTTTATTTTTAAATTTACAAAATCAAAGCTTATAACTTCACTTCTAAAAACTGTAAGTTTTGATAAGCAAAGTGCTTATCGTATGTTAATTTAATTTACGATAATGAAAAAACCGAATTTAAGTTTTTGGCAAATCTGGAATCTTAGTTTTGGGTTTCTTGGTGTGCAAATTGGTTATTCGTTACAAAATGGTAACACCAGTAGAATTCTCGAAGCATTAGGTGCTAATGTTGACAAAATCAATTATTTTTGGCTAGCTGCTCCATTAGCAGGTTTAGTCGTGCAACCTATTATTGGACTTTCAAGTGACAAAACTTGGACACGTCTTGGTAGACGAATTCCGTTTATTCTTCTTGGATCTATAATTTCTGCTTTAGCTATGTTTTTCATGCCTAATTCAGGAAATTTCGCAAATCTTTTACCTGCATTGGTTTTTGGAGGACTCATTCTATTGGTAATGGATACTTCATTCAATATTACCATGCAACCCTTCAGATCTTTGGTGGGAGACATGGTTAATGATGAGCAGAAAAATTTGGGTTATTCATTACAAAGTGCTCTTATTAATTTTGGTGCCGTCTTTGGATCATTACTCCCTTGGATTCTAGCAAAATTAAATGTTGCTAACGTTCCTGCTGCCGGTGAAAAAGTATCGGATTCAGTTATTTGGTCTTTTTACATTGGTGGTGCGATATTATTACTGAGTGTGCTTTGGACAGTATTTAAAACAAAAGAATACGCTCCTAAAGAACATGCCGAATTTAATAATATTGATCTAAACGCTCCTGAAGTAAAAGAAAAAACCAATATTATCGAATTACTAAAAAAAGCACCAAAAATTTTCTGGCAATTAGGATTAGTTCAATTTTTCTCATGGTTTGCTTTATTTTTAATGTGGGTATACACTACAAGAGGAATTGCTAATCAAGTATGGGGAAATGAAGCTGCAGATCCACATTCTTTAGCATTTAACGAAGCTGGAGATTGGACAGGCGTTTTATTTGCATTTTACAGTGCTATTGCAGCTCTATTTGCACTTAGCATTCCTTCGATTGCTAAAATTATTGGTCGTAAAAAAACCTATAGTTACTCCTTAATTTTTGGTGGAGTTGGACTAATTTCCATGTATTTCTTT
Organism: Flavobacterium psychrophilum; assembly: GCA_945905915.1. Taxonomy (GTDB): domain Bacteria; phylum Bacteroidota; class Bacteroidia; order Flavobacteriales; family Flavobacteriaceae; genus Flavobacterium; species Flavobacterium psychrophilum_S. Next base: position 11,139 of record CAMDQL010000045.1, on the reverse strand, counting down.
CACGACAAGTACACACTATTTTTCTCAATGATTGGCGTTGGCGTAGCTTGGGCAGCTATTCTTGCCATTCCATATGCAATGCTTGCTAGTACATTACCTGCAAACAAAATGGGAGTTTACATGGGATTATTTAATGGTACAATTACCATTCCTCAAATTGTAGCTGGCTCCCTTGGTGGCATAATTCTAGGTGTTCAAAAAGGGTCTATATTTTACAACGAGACTAATGAAAAATGTATAGAAATTGCTGACAAAGGATTGTTTTCCGGTAATGCTATTCTTATGATTGTTATTGCTGGAATTTCATTACTTATTGCTGGATTAGCAGTTACAACCATCCAAGAAAAATCAGAATAAAAATGACAAAAAAAGCTTTTATTTTTGATCTTGATGGGGTAATTGTGGATACCGCTAAATATCATTTTCTAGCATGGGAGAAATTAGCCAACCAACTTGGGATTAATTTTACCCACGAACATAACGAAGAGTTAAAAGGCGTAAGTCGAGTTCGTTCGCTTGACCTTATTTTAGAATTGGGAAACATTACTTATTCTCAAGAAGATAAAAACAAATGGTTAATTCAAAAAAATGAAGATTACCTCTCCTATTTAGTAGACATGGATGAACGCGAAATTCTTCCTGGTGTAGTAAAAGTATTGGAATATCTTAAAAACAACAATCAAGCCATTGCTTTAGGATCGGCAAGTAAAAATGCACGTCCTATTTTACAAAAAACCAACATCATGCACTTTTTTGATGCCATCGTGGACGGAAATGACGTTTCAAACGCAAAACCTGATCCCGAAGTGTTTCTTCAAGCAGCACAAAAATTGGGAATAATTAATGAAAATGCCATCGTTTTTGAAGATTCGGTTGCAGGAATTCAAGCGGCAAATATAGCCAATATGACAAGTATAGGAATTGGTGATTCATCTGTTCTACATGAAGCAAAATACAATTTTAGGGATTTCACTTTTATAGAGAATCCCTTTTTAGAAAAATTAATAAATTAAAATATTTTAAAGTATTCGAGGCAACTTGAAACCTTAAACTTGAAACAAAATTATAATGAACCAAGATTATATAAAACCCGACAATTGGTCGATTATTGAAGAATGATTTGATGCAGAAAGAGTAAAATCGTCTGAAAGTTTATTTAGCATCGGAAACGGCGCTATGGGGCAACGCGCTAATTTTGAGGAACACTATTCGGGTGAAACCTTTCAAGGAAGTTATATTGCCGGAATTTATTATCCTGATAAAACAAAAGTGGGCTGGTGGAAAAATGGCTATCCTGAATATTTTGCAAAAGTATTAAACGCACCCAATTGGATTGGAATTGACATCGAAATCAATGGCGAAAATTTAGACTTAGCCAAATGTCAGTCCGTTTCTAATTTCCGTCGTGAATTGAATATGAAAGAAGGTATTTATTACCGTTCTTTTGAAGCTACTTTGGCTAATGGAACCGAAATTTCTGTAAAAGTTCGTCGCTTTTTAGCGTTAGAATTAGACGAAATTGGTGTAATTAATTACGAAATTAAAGTCTTAAATTCAGATGCGAAAATCGTATTTAAACCTTATGTTGATGCAGGAGTTCACAACGAAGATGCAAACTGGGAAGAAAAATTTTGGGAACCAATTAGCGCAAAACATACAAACAATGATGCATTTGTAACGGCAAGAACTTTTAAAACGCACTTTACGGCAACTACTTTCATGCAAAATAGTATTTTGTTAGAAGGATCAAATTTGAGTATTGCACCCGTAAGCGTTAATGAATCCAAAGAAAAAATACAATTCACTTATGAAGTTGCCGTTGCTAAAGGTCAAACCACAACCATTCAAAAAATTGGAGGTTATTCGGTTTCATTAAATCACGAAAACACCATAATTGGGGCTAAAAATAGCATCGCAAAAGCTTTAGAAATTGGTATTGCTCAGTTAACGGAAAATCAAAAAGAAGCTTGGGCTAAAATTTGGGAAATGAGTGATATTACTATTGATGGCGATGTGAAAGCACAACAAGGTATTCGTTTTAATATTTTCCAATTGAATCAAACTTACTTGGGGAAAGATTCTAGATTAAACATTGGTCCAAAAGGATTTACAGGCGAAAAATATGGTGGTTCAACCTATTGGGATACCGAAGCCTATTGTATTCCTTTTTACATGGCTACAAAAGACCAACAAGTTGCAAGAAATTTATTAGCCTATCGATACAACCAATTAGGCAAAGCAATTGAAAATGCAGAAAAATTAGGCTTCAAAAACGGAGCTGCTTTGTATCCAATGGTAACCATGAATGGCGAAGAATGTCATAACGAATGGGAAATTACTTTTGAAGAAATTCACAGAAATGGAGCAATCGCTTTTGCCATTTTTAACTATTACCGTTTCACAGGTGATTACAGCTATATCACAGAAAAAGGCTTAGAGGTTTTAATAGGAATTGCTCGTTTTTGGAATCAAAGAGCTACGTTTTCTGCCCCAAAAAATAAATATGTGATTTTGGGCGTAACAGGTCCAAATGAGTATGAGAACAATGTAAACAATAATTTTTATACCAATTATATTGCTAAATGGTGTATCAATTATGCTATTGAGCAAATCAATAAAATTGAAACTGAATACCCTTCTGATTTTGTACGTATAATGAATAAGGTAAACTTAAATGACGCTGAATTACAATCTTGGAAAAATACTGCTTACAACATGTATTTTCCTTATTCAGAAGAACATGGTGTTTATTTGCAACAAGATGGCTTCTTAGATAAAGAATTGGTAAAAGTTTCCGATTTAGACAAGTCACAACGACCAATTAACCAAAAATGGAGTTGGGACAGAATTTTACGTTCGCCATACATAAAACAAGCAGATACGCTTCAAGGATTTTATTTCTTTGAAGATGATTTTACCAAAGAACAATTAGAAAGACATTTCGATTTTTACGAACCTTTTACGGTTCACGAAAGCTCACTTTCACCTTGTGTGCATTCTATTCAAGCAGCTGTTTTGGGCAGAATGGAACAAGCATACACCTTTTATTTAAGAACTTCTCGTTTAGACCTAGACGATTATAACAAAGAAGTCGAAGAAGGCTTACACATTACTTCTATGGCAGGAACGTGGATGAGTATCGTAGAAGGATTTGGTGGAATGCGAGTGAAAAACAACCAATTGCATTTTGAACCAAAAATTCCTGCGCAATGGAAAGGCTATTCGTTTAAAGTGAATTTTAGAAATGCTATCGTTAAAGTTGAAGTCACTCATCAAGAAACAAAAGTTTCAGTTGAAGGAAATCAAGAAGTAGAAGTAATCATAAATAGCGCATCGCAATTAGTGAAAAATTAATTAAATTCATTGTCATGCTGAACATGTTTCAGTATCTAAAAACATTAAATATGAAAAATATTTTTTCGGTTATCCTTGTTTTAACGGCTATTTTTGGTGCTTCTGCCCAAGAGTTTCAATCGCCAAATGGTAATTTTAAAATGTCGTTTTCACTTGGAAATGACGGCACACCTATGTATCAGCTTTTTTTAAAAAACAAAGAAGTAATTAAAAAAAGTAAATTAGGTTTAGAATTACAAAAGGATAAAAAGTCGTTAGTAAACGATTTTAAAGTGATGGATACCAAAGAAAGCACGTTTAACGAAACGTGGAAAACGGTTTGGGGAGAAGAAACACAAATTCAAAATCATTACAACGAATTAGCAATAACACTAAAACAAAATGAAACCGATAGACAAATAATCATTCGTTTTCGATTATTCAACGATGGTTTAGGCTTCCGTTATGAATTTCCAGAACAAAAAAACCTGACTTACTTCGTTTTAAAAGAAGAACGAACCGAGTTTGCAATGACAGGAAATCATACTGCTTTTTGGATTCCAGGAGATTATGACACACAAGAATACGATTACACGGAGAGTAAATTATCTGAAATTAGAAGTTTATTTAGAGGTGCAGTTTCAGAAAATGCTTCACAAAAACAGTTTTCAGATACAGGCGTACAAACGTCTTTAATGATGAAAACAGCTGACGGATTGTATATCAACATTCACGAAGCGGCTTTAATTAATTATTCCTGCATGCATCTGAATTTAGATGATAAGAATTTTATTTTTCAATCCCATTTAACACCTGATGCTAAAGGAAATAAAGGTCATTTACAAGCACCGTGCGTTTCGCCTTGGAGAACGATAATTGCAAGTTCAGATGCAAAAGATATCTTAGCTTCTAGAATGACATTGAACTTAAACGAACCTTGTAAAATTGAAAATACCTCTTGGATTAAACCTGTAAAATATGTTGGGGTTTGGTGGGAAATGATTACTGGAAAAAGTTCTTGGGCATATACTGATGAAGTACCAACTGTCCAATTAGGAATCACCGATTTTTCAAAGGTTAAACCCAATAAAACGCACGCGGCAAATACCAAACACGTAAAAGAATATATCGATTTTGCAGCATTACATGGTTTTGATGCCGTTTTAGTAGAAGGCTGGAACGAAGGTTGGGAAGACTGGTTTGGTCATGAAAAAGATTATGTTTTTGATTTTATTTCGGCGTATCCAGATTTTGATGTAAAAGGAATTCACGAATATGCAAAATCTAAAGGAATTAAAATGATTATGCATCACGAAACGTCTGGCGCTACAAGAAATTACGAACGTCATTTAGACGTAGCGTATCAATTTATGAAAGACAATGGATACAACGCCGTAAAAAGTGGTTATGTTGGAAATATTTTGCCTTTAGGCGAGCACCATTATAGTCAATCTATCTTAAATCATTACCAATATTGTATTGAAAAAGCGGTAGATTATGAAATTATGGTGAACGCACACGAAGCCGTTCGTCCAACTGGAATTTGCAGAACATATCCAAACTTAATTGGAAACGAATCCGCTCGCGGAACGGAATTTCAAGCATTTGGAGGTTCTAAAGCCAATCACACCACTTTATTGCCTTTTACAAGATTAATGGGTGGACCAATGGATTACACACCAGGAATTTTTGAAATGGATATTGCAAAATTAAATCCAAATAATAACTCGCATGTAAATACTACTATTGCCAATCAATTAGGCTTGTATGTGGTTATGTATAGTCCACTTCAAATGGCTGCTGATTTACCTGAAAATTATAACCGATTTTTAGACGCTTTTCAATTTATTAAAGATGTTCCAGTAGAATGGGCAACTTCAAAATACGTAGAAGCAGAACCAGGTTATTATATCACAACGGCTCGTAAAGATAAAAACTCAAATAATTGGTTTGTAGGAAACGTGAACGGAATAAACGCTAGAACGTCAACTATTTCTTTAGACTTTTTAGAAAAAGGTAAAAAGTACGAAGCTACAATATATGCCGATGCAAGCGACGCACATTACAAAACGAATCCGCAGGCGTATAAAATTACGAAACAAAAAGTAACATACAAATCAAAACTGCAACTGTCTACTGCTCCAGGTGGCGGTTACGGAATTAGTATTGTTGAGGTTAAATAAAATCAGAACATTAAAAACTAGATTATGAAAAAAATACTTTTCTTATTACCTATTTTACTATTCAATTTTTCTTTTGGACAAATTGATAGAGTAGAACCACCTTTTTGGTATGAGAACATGACAAACAATCAGGTTCAAATTATGTTTTATGGTAAAAACATCGCTCAAAATACCGTAACGGTTTCAAACGGAGTTGTTATTACTCAGGTTCAAAAAACAGAGAATCCAAATTACGTTTTCGTAACGATTGATTTGAAAAATGTAACAGCACAAGAGTTGATGTTTACTTTCAAAAACGGTAAAAAATCATTCAATCAAAACTATTCGATTAAAAAAAGAAAGGAAAATTCGCGTAATCGTAAAAGTTTTGACTCGTCGGATATGATGTATTTAATTATGCCTGACCGATTTGCCAATGGAAACGAAAAAAATGATTCGGATTCAAATCTACAAGAAAAAGCTAACAGAAGTCTGCCTGGCGGAAGACATGGTGGAGACATTCAAGGAATTATAAATAATTTAGATTATTTGCAGTCGCTTGGTGTAACAGCACTTTGGAGCACACCTTTGTGTGAAGATAACGACAAAGGCTATTCGTATCATACATATGCGCAATCAGATGTGTATAAAATAGATGCACGCTATGGAACGAATGAAGAATATGTGCGCCTTTCTTCAGAAATGAAAAAGAGAAACATGAAGTTGGTTAAAGATTATGTGACTAATCATTGGGGTGCTGAACATTGGATGTTTAAAGACATGCCAACGTACGATTGGTTTCATCAATTCCCAGGGTACAAACAAAGTAACTACCGAATGACCACACAGTATGATACAAACGCTTCTGCAACAGATGCAAAACTTTGTATGGATGGATGGTTTGTGCCAAGTATGCCGGATTTGAATCAATCTCATCCTTTGGTATTAAATTATTTGACTCAAAATGCGATTTGGTGGATTGAATATGCCGATTTAGATGGATTTAGAGTAGATACATATTCGTATAACGATAAAGCAGGCATTGCAAAATGGACAAAAGCAATTACCGACGAATATCCTTATTTCAATATTGTTGGAGAAGTTTGGATGCACGATCAAGCACAAATTTCGTATTGGCAAAAAGACAGTCCAATTGCTAAAATTCAAAGCTATAATTCGTATTTACCAAGTGTAATGGATTTTACCATGCACGATGTTTTTGGAAATGTTTTTAACGAAGACAATACAAATTGGAATGACGGAATGTTTAAATTTTATGAAAATTTCGTAAATGATTTTCTATACGACAACCCAAATAATTTATTAATTTTTGCAGAAAATCACGACACCAACCGTTTCAATTATATTTATAAAAACGATTTAAATAAATATAAAATAGCTATGACTATTTTAGCTACGATGCGAGGCATTCCTCAATTGTATTACGGTTCGGAAATTGGTATGGCGGGAGACAAAGGCAAAGGTGATGCAGACATTCGTCAGGATTTTCCTGGTGGTTGGGCTTCAGATAAAAACAATGCTTTTACGGCTTCGGGAAGAACAGCTGAACAAGCAAAATATTTTGATTTTACCGCTAAAGTTTTCAATTGGAGAAAATCGAAATCTGTAATTCATAACGGAAAATTAATGCATTATCTGCCAGATAACAACGTGTATGTTTATTTTCGTTACAACGACTCCGAAAGTGTAATGGTTGTTGTTAATAATAGTAAAGACAAACAAACAGTAAAATTAGATAGATTCAAAGAAAGTTTGGCTTCCTATTCAAGTGGAAAAGACATTATTTCGGATGCAAATTTCGATTTAAAATCTGAACTTTCAATTGATGGAAAATCGAGCTTAATTTTAGAATTAAAAAAATAAGATTCAAATGAGATTTTGGTTTTTAATAGCGTTTAGTTGTATGTGTTTTTCACAAGAGAATATAAAAATCAGTGATTTACAAAATAATAACGATTTTGTAGGACAAATAAAACGTATTGAAAACTTTCCATCAAAACATGTAGCTTCCAGAACAGTTGATATTTGGTTGCCAATAAATTATTCAGAAACTAAAAAGTACCAAGTGTTATATATGCACGATGGACAAATGCTTTTTGATGCGAAAACCACTTGGAACAAACAAGAATGGGGCGTAGATGAAAAAATAGACTCATTAACCCAAAAGAAAGCAATTAAAGAAGTAATTGTAGTTGCTGTTTGGAACATTCCAACCATTCGACATTTAAATTATTTTCCTCAAAAAGCAATTGATTATTTAAGTGATACAGATAAAAAATTCGTAATAGATGAAGCTAAAAAAATCAATTTAGATATAACTCAAATTTCATCGGATAACTATTTAAAGTTTTTAGTTAACGAAGTAAAACCATTTATTGATTCTCATTTTTCAGTGTATACCAATAAAGAAAACACTGCAATTATGGGTTCCAGTATGGGTGGATTAATTTCTATGTATGCCCTTTGCGAATATCCTTCTATTTTCGGGAAAGCTGCTTGTTTATCGACACATTGGATTGGTCTAAAAAATGTAGAAAACAATCCTATTTCAAACGCTTTTTTCAAGTATTTAATGGCTAAATTACCCAATCCAAAAACACATAAAATTTATTTTGATTTCGGCACAAAAACCTTAGATGCAGAATATGTAAGGTATGAAAAAAACGTCAATGATATTTTAAAAAACAAAGGATTTGATGCATCAAATTCTAAAAATTTAAAATTTGAAAATGCCGATCATACTGAAAAATCTTGGAACAAACGTTTAGAAATACCTTTACAATTTTTATTAAATTAGTTATGAAAAAATTAGCAATATTGGCATTTGTTGCCTTAATAGTTACAAACAGTTACGCCCAAAAAGCGACTAATTTAACAAGTGATAAATTAGAAAACGCCGTAATTTACGAAGTGAATATTCGTCAATATTCACCTGAAGGGTCGTTTAATGCTTTTACAAAAGACATTCCGAATTTGAAACAATTAGGTGTAAAAGTCATTTGGATTATGCCAATTTTTCCTATTTCGCAAACGAAAAGAAAAGCAACTGGTGGCGATAACAGTAAATTTGCTTCAGAAATGCCAGTTGCGGAACAACATAAATACTTAGGAAGTTATTATGCCGTTTCTGATTTTAAGAAAGTAAATCCAGAATTTGGTACGATGGCTGATTTCAGAAAATTGGTAAGTACTGCTCATGAAAATGGTATTTATGTTATTTTAGACTGGGTTCCAAATCACACAGGTTGGGATCATGTTTGGATTAAAGAGCATCCAGAATATTACACAAAAAATGAAAAAGGGGAAATTATCGACCCAATCAATCCAGAAACTGGAAAAACTTGGGGATGGACAGACGTTGCGGATTTAAATTACGACAATCAAAACCTTCGTGCAGCAATGACTGCTGACATGAAATATTGGCTTCAAAATGAAGGCATTGATGGTTTTAGATGCGATGTTGCAGGAAATGTTCCTGCCGATTTTTGGCAAAAAACCATTCCAGAATTACGTGCTGTAAAAAATATCTTTATGTTAGCCGAAGCTTGGGAACCAGAATTATTGAAAGATAATTTGTTTGACATGGCATATGGGTGGGAAGCTCACCACACGATAAATAGAATTGCTCAAGGCAAAAACACAGTTGAAAATTGGGATAAATTAATAATTGACGATGCAAAAAAATATGCTTCAGATGATATTTTAATGAATTTTGTTGACAATCACGATGAAAATTCTTGGAACGGAACCATTCAATCTCGATTAGGTGCTGCTGAAGAAGCCATGACAGCTTTAACGTATGTTATGCCAGGAATGCCTTTAGTATATAGTGGTAATGAATATGGATTGAAACACAGTTTAAAGTTTTTCGAGAAAGATTCAATTCCAAAAATAAAAGGAAAAGAGTGGGAATTAAGAGCAAAATTAGGCCAATTAAAAACTGAAAATTTAGCTTTAAATGGCGGAAAAAATCCAGCTTCATATAAGCGTATTAAAACAAATGACGACACAAAAATTTTAGCGTTTGAACGTGAAAAAGATGGTAAAAAAATCATTTATATTGCCAATTTATCGAATCAAACTATTGAAACAAAAATTCAATTAAAAGGCGATTTCGCTGATTATATATCGGGTTATAAAATTCAATTTAGATCCGATGCGCCAATTGGACTAAAAGCTTGGCAATATTTAATTTTAACAGAATAATAGTTTACTTACAATTTTAAAGTCCTGCTTATCCAAAGCGGGACTTTTTATTTTAAAATTTAACCGATATTTGCAAAAACAAATCTATTGAATTCAAAATACAACATTATAATTATTGGAGGAGGCGCTGCTGGTTATTTTACGGCCATTAATTGCGCTGAAAAAAATCCACAACTAAAAGTAGCTATTTTAGAACGCGGAAAAAACGTGTTAGAAAAAGTGCGAATTTCGGGTGGAGGAAGATGTAATGTTACTCATGCGTGCTTTGTACCCAATGATTTGGTAAAATTTTATCCTCGTGGTGAAAAGGAATTAAAAGGTCCTTTTCATCAATTTTGTTCGGGAGATACTATTGAATGGTTTGAAAAACGTGATGTAGAACTTAAAATTGAAGATGATGGAAGAATGTTTCCGATTTCCGATTCGTCTCAAACCATAATTGATTGTTTTCAAGATGCAGTGAAAAAACTAAAAATTGACGTCTTAACAAATCATAGTGTTCAGGAATTATACAAAACAGAAACCCATTGGAAAATAACAACTACTCAAGAAGTTTTTACTTGTGAAAAAATAGTAATGGCAACAGGAAGTAATCCGAAAATGTGGGAATTGCTAAACCATTTAGGTCATTCTATAATCGAACCCGTTCCATCGTTGTTTACGTTTAATATCAAAGATCCTCGAATTAAAGATTTAATGGGACTTTCAGCTGTAGCTTCAGTCAAAGTCAAAAAAACCAAACTAGAAGCATCGGGCCCTTTGTTAATTACGCATTGGGGAATGAGCGGACCAGGAATTTTGAGACTTTCAGCATGGGGTGCCCGAGAATTAGCCGAAAAAAAATATCAGTTTGCCATTCAAGTAAATTGGTTGAACGAAACGAGTTTTGAGAAAGCAATCGAGTTATTTAAAGACATCAAAGAAGAACAAGCAAAAAAATTAGTGATTAAATATGCGCATTTTGAATTACCAAAACGTCTTTGGGAAAACCTAGTTTTTGCTGCTGGAATTTCAGAAGAAACAAAATGGGCAGATATAACTAAAAAACAACTCCATTCGCTAATTGAACAACTTATAAATGGCGAATTTCACGTCAACGGAAAAAGCACCTTTAAGGAAGAATTTGTAACTGCTGGTGGCATCGACTTAAAAGAAGTCAATTTCAAAACCATGGAAAGCAAAATTTTACCAGACGTATATTTTGCAGGTGAAATTTTAAACATCGATGCTATAACAGGAGGCTTCAACTTCCAAAATGCTTGGACAAGCGGATTTATTGTGGCTGAGAATATTGGAAAATAAACTTCTTTAACCACTAAGCTCACTAGGAATGTACTAAGGACACAAGGTTAAATTAATCTTATATGAACTTATAAATCTAATATGGTTAAAAGGTCTTATTGTACTTTGCGAAAAA
>CAMDQL010000044.1 GCA_945905915.1 Flavobacterium psychrophilum | reverse complement strand
AGATACTACCTTTACTTTCTCTTTTCCAAATCTTTTTTTAACTTTTTTAAAGTTTGTTTTGATTTAGTTAATGAATCAGTTTGTGTAGGAACTTCTTTGTTATTGCGGGTGCAAAAGTAGCAATCTTTTACTACCACGCAAAGGTTTTTAAACTTATTTTCTCCCTTTTTTTGAAGGAGTTTCTTAATGTTCTGATAATAAGGAATTAATACTTTTTTTCTTAACCACTAAGAACACAAGGAAGACACAAAGAACACAAAGAAATTGTTAAACATATAAGTCATAAAAGTAGTTATTATTAATATAAAGAGCATGAAAGTTCATAAAAGGTAAGTGTATGAATGTACAAAACGCCTTATCTAGCCGCGATGGAAAAGGCATCCTTTTATAAATCCTGAAAGGTTTATAAAAGATATAGTGCACAGCGGGACAAGTAGTCTTACGGAAGGTTGAATGGGTGCTGCTGATTAATTTAATCGAATTGGATGGGCTTACCTTTCCAATGTTTGTTTAAACCTTCTATATCAATAGGTGTAGATGCTTCTTGTTTTGTAAGTTGCCCTTGTCTAAATGCGGTAAATAAAATGGCTTCAATATTATAATCTTCGATTTCTTCGAAGGGCTTATAGGTAGCTCTTAAATTAATACTAAACATTCTGGCGGTTGAATTTGCCCAAAATGCTTTCCATCCACTTTTGTAGTGCTTAATTAAATCAAATGTTGACTCTCCGGTTTGACGGTGAATTAATTTGACTAATATTTTTCCGTCATTTCGGGATAATTTTTTTAATCTTGGTTCGAATTCTTCTTCTAAGTATTTTTCTACAATTTTAAAATATTTTTTCTTTTCCTTAGTTGTTTTGAGTTTTTCCATAGTTGCGTTGAGTTGGGTCAGCTTATCTGCCGTAATTTTCGCATAAGGATAGACTCTAAAGACTCTTCGTTTTAGAATCAAAAGTGCTTTTTTATCATCGCCAATAGTATAGGTTTTATCCTTATTAATGATGATTTCATTTAATTCGGTAGAGAAAACTATTGCCGAATCTTGAGCGGTCATTTTTAAAGTATCTTGTTCTGTTTGCGAAAAAACTGATGAAGAACTAATAAAAAATACTAAAAATAATTTATTCATAATGATTATAGTTTTGATACCTATATTAATTATCAAAAAGTGAACCAAAATTATTGAAATTATATGTAACTCTGAAGACTTATTCTTATTTTAGCAAAAAATTATATCTAATGAGTACAAAATCGATATTAAAAAAGTCTTCAATGGCTTTTTTAGAACGTTATTTAAACAATGCCTCGCCAACAGGATATGAATCTGAAGGGCAAAAAATTTGGATGAACTATTTAAAACCCTATGTTGATACCTTTATTACCGACACCTACGGAAGTGCTGTAGGCGTTATTAATCCGGATGCCCCTTTTAAAGTAGTGATTGAAGGTCATGCTGATGAAATTTCGTGGTATGTAAATTATATTACTGATGATGGATTAATTTATGTAATTAGAAACGGTGGATCGGACCATCAAATTGCTCCGTCTAAACGCGTAAATATTCACACCAAAAAAGGAATTGTAAGAGGAGTATTTGGTTGGCCAGCGATTCATACGCGAGGAAGAAGCGGCAAAGAAGAAGTGGCTAAAATTGAAACCATTTTTATTGATTGTGGCTGTATGACAAAAGCCGAAGTGGAAGCTTTAGGTGTTCATGTGGGCTGTGTTATTACCTATCCTGATGAATTTGAAATATTAAACAATGATAAATTTGTTTGTAGAGCTATTGATAACAGAATGGGTGGCTTTATGATTGCCGAAGTAGCTCGTTTATTAAAAGAAAATAATAAAAAATTACCTTTTGGATTGTATATTGTGAATTCGGTGCAAGAAGAAATTGGTTTGCGAGGCGCCGAAATGATTACGCAGCGTATTAAACCCAATGTTGCCATTGTTACCGATGTTTGCCACGACACAACCACACCAATGATTGATAAAAAAATTGAAGGTGATTTAAAAATGGGTAATGGCCCTGTGATTGCTTATGCGCCTGCTACACAGAATATTTTAAGAGAACTTATTGTAGATACTGCAGAAGCAAATAAAATTCCGTTTCAACGTCACGCTACTTCTCGCGTTACTGGAACCGACACTGATGCGTTTGCTTATAGCAATGGCGGTGTGGCTTCAGCATTGATTTCGCTACCATTACGATATATGCATACTACGGTTGAAATGGTGCACAGACAAGATGTAGAGCACGTAATTCAGTTGATTTATGAAACGTTATTACAATTAGAAAACAATCACGATTTTTCATATTTTAAATCGTAATTAAGCTCAATAACTAATAGAAGAAAAATCCCAATCTAACGATTGGGATTTTTTTAGGAATATTTTAATGACAAGTAGCATCCAAGTGCTTTCTTAATCTTGTAGGAAGAGTAAAATCATTCGAGCAACTTGGAATTCCTTTTCGTTCATCATAAGGTGTCGCAGGATTATCTACTGCAGCACCATTATAAGGATAATATTTTGTTTTTTGTATACCAGAATCCATATAGGTAAAGGCAATTTCAACTTTAGTCAAAACACCATCTGCATCATCGTCTACATCTCTATAATCTGGTATTTTATCGCCGTCTGTATCTAAAGCATCTTCATTAAAATCTGGACCATACTCGATTCTAGAGAGGATTTGATCAAGATCATGATCGCGAGATTTTTGTAAATATAATTTAAAATTAAAAATTAAAGGGGTATAAGATGCAATACTTGATGTAGCCGAATTAAAATATCCCAATCCTGATGGCAAAAACATAACTCCCGCACCATAATTTTGAAAGGAAACGGTTCCGTCTGGATTAGCTAGATGTGAACCCGTTTTAAACTTTGGTATGACTTCACCCCAACCTCGAATTACATCTTCTAAAGAAAACCAAATTGGTGTCTGAGATTGATCAAAAACATTTTGTGAATAGGTAACAACATTGTTAGTTGTGGTTTTTGTAAAAGTACTCCCTTTGTATGAAACAAAAGTAGAATCTACTGGTGTTGTGATCTCACCCGACCCTTCACGCAATTTTAAATAATAAATTTTATACGTTATTTCGTGAATATCTCTTTCAATATGCTCTAAATTAGACATTTGAGAAATTGGAGTTTGTGTTCCTCCAGTTGGAATTTGTGTAAAAGTCGTATTGTAATCGGCATCAACCGTTACATAATGTGTTGCTAAAAAATCTTCGATTTTAGCTAAATCTTCAAGATAAACTTCATCATAGGGTCTTGGAGGAGTAATGGTTGCAGAGTCATTTTGCTGACATGAAAATATACTTGATATAACAACAACACTTAAAACTATTTTAAAAAGGCTTTTCATTATTCTAAAATTTATAGGGCGCAAGATACAATTTTCATTTATTTTTGTAGAAATATTAACACGGATTTTAGAAATTTATGAGAATTGACAAATATTTGTGGTGCATACGCTATTACAAAACACGAAGTATTGCAACAGAAGCGGCAAAAAAAGGACATATTACGGTTAATGGACAAGTAGCTAAACCATCTAGAGAAGTGTTTCCAACGGATAAAATTACACTCAGAAAAGACCAAATTAACTATAAATTAGTAGTGCTTGATGTTCCTTTGAATCGTTTAGGAGCAAAATTAGTTGATTTATACCGAAAAGATGAAACACCGGCTGAAGCATTTGAACACATTACACTGATGAAACTTTCCAAAGAACATTACAGAGCAAATGGAACAGGTAGACCTACAAAAAAAGAGCGCAGGGATATTGATGATTTTATTGGAGATGATTTTGATAATGAAAATGAATAAGAAATATGAATTATTGGGAAGAACGTTACCAAAAACAAGACACAGGTTGGGACATTAGAACAATCTCAACACCACTAAAGGAATATATTGACCAATTAACTGATAAAAAATGCCGTATTTTAATTCCTGGCGCAGGAAATGGATATGAATTTGATTACTTAATCAATAAAGGATTTACGAATGTTTTTGTAGTTGATATTGCCATTTCACCCTTAAATAATATTGCTAATAGAAATCCTGAAATGTCTTCAAAACTATTGCATCAAGATTTTTTCACTCTGAATGAAAAATTTGATTTGGTGTTAGAACAAACATTTTTTTGTGCTATTCCAACCGAAATGAGAACTGATTATGCAACTAAAATGAATGAAATACTGAATACGAAAGGAAAAATAGCAGGTTTATTATTTGACTTTCAACTCACTGAAGAAGGACCGCCTTATGGAGGTTCAAAAGCGGAATATCTCTCTTTGTTTTCAGAAAAATTTAGGATAAAAACTATCGAAAGAGCACATAATTCAATAAAACCAAGACAAAATAAAGAACTCTTTTTTATCTTTGAAAAAAAATAACACTTTCCATGAAAAATATTATTTTAACAAATGCTGAAATAAGTCACAAAACAAAGAGAATAGCTTATCAAATTTACGAAACGTTTAGCTCTGAAAACGAAGTAATTTTAGCAGGAATTGCTTCAAATGGCTATATTTTTGCACAAAAGATTGCTCAAGAATTAGCTCAAATTTCAGATCTTAAGGTGACCCTTTGCGAAGTTAAAATTAACAAACAAAATCCGCAAGAGATTATTTTTACTTCACTTCCAATTGAAGACTATGAAAACAAAGGTTTGGTCTTAATTGATGATGTATTAAATTCTGGAACTACTTTAATTTATGGGGTAAAACATTTCTTAGATGTTAAATTAAGTAAATTCAAAACTGCTGTATTAGTTGATCGAAACCACAAAAAATATCCTGTTAAAGCAGATTTTAAAGGTATATCGCTTTCAACTTCATTGCAAGAGCACATACATGTTGTTTTTGACGAGAATGAATCTTATGCTTATTTATCTTAATTTTAAATCTATTTCATCAACTAATTGTTCAACTGACTTTTCATCAATTTCAATTACATGATTTACTTGATGATAATAAAAAGAACGATCAAACAAATGTTTGTTAATGAAATCAACCAAATCATTTTCGTTTGTAGCGGAAAGTAAAGGTCGCTTCACCTTCTCGTCTTGTAACCTATTGGCAAGCGTTATTGCTTTTCCTTTTAAATAAAAAGAAACCACATCGTCTTGCAATAACATTTCATGATTATTATGATAACAAGGTGTTCCACCACCTAAACTCAAAACAAAAGATTCTGTTTTTTGTAAAACCAATTTAAAAACGTTATTTTCTATTTTTCTAAAATAAATCTCACCTTTATTTTTAAACAATTCAGGCACCGATTGCCGTTCGTTTTCTTCAATAATTACATCTAAATCATAAAATGAAACTCTTAATTTTGAAGCGAGTAGTTTTCCTACCGATGACTTTCCACTGCCCATATATCCTACTAAAATTACTTTCATCATATAAATAATACCCTATAAATTAAGGAGTTAAAAAATTAATTTGGAAAAAAGACAAATTTATAATAAAAACCTATTGAAAAAAGAATTTATGTTACTATATTTGCACCCGCGTTCAAGAAAATAATGACTTGGTAGCTCAGCTGGTAGAGCACATCACTTTTAATGATGGGGTCCTGGGTTCGAATCCCAGCCAGGTCACTACTTAACACACATTTCTTGAAGCACCGACTTGGTAGCTCAGCTGGTAGAGCACATCACTTTTAATGATGGGGTCCTGGGTTCGAATCCCAGCCAGGTCACAAAAGTAAAGACGTTGCAATGCAACGTCTTTACTTTTTTAGGCCATGTGGAGAAACGGTAGACTCGCCATCTTGAGGGGGTGGTGCTCGAAAGGGCGTGAGGGTTCAAATCCCTCCATGGTCACTTTGCTAACTTTTTTAATGCTAACGTACTTTATTTATTGATTTTTATATAATAACTTTTATTTGTTTATTTTTTTACTATATTTGTTAAACAAAATAAATGGTCATGACTAATGTAAAGAATGTATTTAGTATAAAAGATTTAGAAAATCTATCGGGCATTAAAGCACATACCATACGAATTTGGGAAAAAAGATATAATGTTTTAGAACCAATGCGTTCTGAAACTAATATTCGTTTTTATGATATTAAAAGTTTACAAAAACTTTTAAGTATCGTATTACTTCATAATTATGGATATAAAATATCAAAAATATCTTCCCTATCCCATGAAGAATTCAACAAACTAGCAAATGACATTATTTCTGAAAAAAGCGCTAAAAATCATGCTATAAGCACTTTTAAAGTAGCTATGATGAACTTTGATCAAGCTTTGTTTTTTAATACTTATAATAAACTATTGAGCGAAAAAACATTCAAAGAAGTTTTTTATTCGGTCTTCATTCCTTTAATGCATGAATTAGGCTTTTTATGGCAAACAGATACGATAAGTCCGGCTCACGAACATTTTATAACTTTTCTCATCAAACAAAAACTGCTAATTAATACCGAAAAAGTTCAAACCTTAACACCAACAAATGAAGATAAGGTTTTTGTATTATTTTTACCATCAAATGAAGTTCATGAGTTAAGCATTATGTACTTAAATTATGAAATTTTATTAAATGGTTATCAAACAATATATTTAGGAGAAAGTATTCCAATAGACAGTTTATTAGATTTAAAAAGAGCCTTCGAAAAAATAACCTTTGTGAGTTATTTTACCGTTGAACCAAATCAAGAAATTTTAGAAGATTATATTGATGAAATGCATGAAAAATTAATAAAAAATTCTGATAACGAAATATTGATATTAGGCAGAATGACAACCCAAATTAAAGATAAAAATAAATACAAAAATATTCATGTTTATAATAGTATTGAAGAACTAACTACTTCTTATCTATAATAACCTGAATATTAAATTCTTATATTACTTTTGTTAAATAAAATTATTTAAAGTGCGAAAAAAAATTGCAATTATTGGTTCAGGGTTCTCTTCATTAGCAGCCGCATGTTACTTAGCTAAAGCTGGAAACGAAGTAACTATTTACGAAAAAAATGAAACCATAGGCGGAAGAGCTCGTCAATTAAAAAAAGAAGGATTTACCTTTGATATAGGACCTACATGGTATTGGATGCCCGATGTATTTGAACGTTTTTTTTCAGATTTTAACAAAAAACCTTCAGATTATTATGAGTTAATAAAATTATCTCCCGCTTATCAAGTATATTTTGACCAATTAGATTTTGTAACTATAGCAGATAATTTCCCAGAAATTGTTTCCACTTTTGAATCCATAGAAAAAGGCAGTGGCAAAAAACTGGAACAATTTATGGCAGAAGCGCAAAGCAATTATAACATTGCTATAAAAGATTTAGTTTATAGGCCTGGGGAATCTCCGCTTGAATTAGTAACACTTGAAACTGCTAAAAAAGTAAATCAATTTTTTAGTACAATTTCAAAAGACGTTAGAAAACGATTTAAAAATACAAAACTTATACAGATATTAGAATTTCCGGTTTTATTTCTTGGCGCTAAACCAAGTGATACTCCATCTTTCTATAGTTTTATGAATTTTGCGGATTTTGGATTAGGGACTTTTCATCCAAAAAATGGAATGTATTCGGTTATTTTAGCCATGGCAGCGCTTGCAAAAGAACTTGGAGTGACTATCCATACTAATGCAAATATTGACAAAATCAATGTTGTAAATGGAATTACAACCGGACTATCTGTAAATCAAGAAAATTGCAGTGCTGATGTAGTAGTTAGTGGTGCAGATTATCATCATTCTGAAACCTTATTAGACGAGCAATATCGTCAATATTCTGAAAAATATTGGAGTAAAAAAACCTTTGCACCTTCTTCGCTTCTATTTTACGTAGGATTTGATAAAAAAATTGAGAATGTAGAACATCATTCATTATTTTTTGATGTTGATTTTGATGTACATGCTAAAGCAATTTATGATAATCCAAAATGGCCCGAAGAACCATTGTTTTATGCTAGCTTTCCTTCAAAAACAGACGAAAATTCAGCACCAGAAGGAAAAGAAGCCGGCATTTTTTTAATTCCTATTGCGCCTGGTTTAGAAGATACACCTGAATTAAGAGAATTGTATTTTGAAAAAATAATTACCCGTTTTGAACTGCTAACGAATCAAAATATAAAAAATAATATTATCTTTAATGAATCTTTTTGTGTAAATGATTTTATTAAAGATTATAATTCATATAAAGGAAATGCATATGGAATGGCAAATACGCTATTACAAACTGCTTTTTTGAGACCTAAGTTGAAAAGTAAAAAAGTAAGTAATTTATATTTTACAGGACAACTAACGGTTCCAGGACCTGGAGTACCCCCTGCTTTAATTTCAGGTAAACTAGTTTCTGATTTAATAGAAAAGTATCAATAGTATGAAATCAAATTTTGACAATGTATCCTTTGATTGTAGTGCAAAAGTTACGAAGGCTTACAGTACTTCTTTCTCTTCTGCGGTAAAGATGTTAGCTCCTAGCATCCGTCAGGATATATATAATATTTATGGATTTGTTCGATTTGCAGATGAAATAGTGGATAGCTTTCACGATTATGATAAACAAATATTATTTTCACAATTCGAAAATGATTTAGCGTTGGCTTTATCACAAAAAATTAGTTTAAATCCAATTTTAAATTCGTTTCAACATACCGTTCATAATTACAATATTCCAAATGAGCTTATTGAAGCATTTATGAAAAGTATGAAGTTAGATTTGCATAAAACAAAATATAACACAGTTGAAGAATACAACGAATATATTTATGGCTCTGCCGATGTGGTAGGCTTAATGTGTTTGAAAGTTTTTGTCAATGGAAATATTGAGCTATTCGAAGAATTAAAACACAGTGCTATGCGATTAGGATCGGCTTTTCAAAAAGTAAATTTTTTAAGAGATTTAAAAGCTGATTTTGAAGATTTAAGCAGAAGTTATTTTCCAAATACTAACTTATCTGAACTGGACGAAGTGTCGAAACAACAAATTATATCAGAAATACAAGCCGACTTTGATGCTGGTTTTGAAGGAATTCAAAAATTACCTTTAGAAGCTAAATTTGGTGTTTATACAGCTTACCGTTATTATAAAAAATTATTAAATAAACTTCAAAAAACTCCATCTTTAGAAATTAAAAACACACGCATACGAGTTTCAGATTATCAAAAAGTAGAATTATTAGCAAGATGTTACGTTAAATATAGATTAAATATTATTTGATAAAATTTTGTTGCTCAATGTTTTGTATTGCTGAAATTGTTTCAGCAACTTTATACAAAATTAATTATTGAAATTTAAAATATTATGTGGTTACATATATTGGTGTTTTTTACAACATTTTTCATCATGGAATTCATGGCATGGTTTAGTCACAAATACATTATGCATGGTTTTTTATGGGTTTTACACGCCGATCATCATAAAAAAGATCATGACTCTTGGTTTGAGCGAAACGATGCTTTTTTTATTTTTTATGCAGTGGTGAGCATCAGCTGTTTTTTACTTTGGGAATACAAAATTTTTGAATTGGGCTTAGCAGTTGGATTAGGAATATTAACCTATGGAATAGCTTATTTCTTTGTTCATGATATTTTTATTCACCAACGTTTTAAATTATTCAGAAACGCAGACAATCGTTATGCTAGAGCGGTAAGAAGAGCTCATAAAATGCACCACAAACACATTGGAAAATCACATGGAGAATGTTTTGGAATGTTAATTGTTCCTTTAAAATATTATAAAAGATAAAAAAATCCGGCAGTTGCCGGATTTTTTTTAATTTAGTAATTGTCGTAATGGTTTCAGTTGTTCTAGATCAACATTTGATTTTTGAAGTAATGTCAGCATGTTCATAATATGAGTTGGATTCATATCATTTCCTAAAACGCGAACCACCGCAAATCCGTTTTCTTTTTTTCCAACTAGAACTACAAATTCTTCAATGTGTTCATCATCATTACCTACAAAATAAATTGCTGCACCGTCATTACCTGATCCTGCTTTCATTAATTGCTGGTAGCTTTCGTTTTTCAAAATAGCTTTCACTTCTTTGATTTCTTTATCATATCCAGCAATATAGGTAGAATCAGCTCTAAAAGCCAAAATATTCATTTTTTTAAACGAACTAAGAGCGGATTTCTCTTCATTAGTTAATTTAATTTTATCGGTATTAATAAAACTTGGTGCTAAATCAACTGATACAAATTCAGACGACTCAGTTTTTTCAACAAAATACTTTTGAAGGCTTGGTTTGTCTTCACAACTGCAAAGAATCAGCATACTTGAAACAAGTAACAATAACTTTTTCATAGATTTACTTTTTAGCTGCTCTTTTTAAATCATCTCCCCCAGGCAAACTCATTTTCTCGGTTAACATAGAAATTTCGTCTAAACTAAAACTTCCGGTTAACGATAAAACAATGGTATTAGCATCTTTCATGTTTGCACCTTCAATAAACATCAAAAGCTCTTTTACTATTTTTTCGTTAGCGCCAGATTTTACATAAATTTTTACGTTTTTACCTTCGTTGTTAACGCGCATTAACTCTTCTAATGGATTTGATTTTAAATAACTATTCACCGATGATTTCATGTCCGCGCCAACCTTTGTATTACTTGTGGAAAATACCTTCAAATTTTCTAATTTCTTTAATAAATTTAAATACTGCTGCGTATCTTTATCATTAGTATTAACTTTAAATTTACTCATCATTTCAAACATCTTTTTGTTTACTACAACAGATGTTACACCTTCTTTATCTTCAAATTTATCAAAGGCACCTTGAGCAAAAGAAACTAATGAGGCCATTAAAAAGGCAATAATTATAACTACATTTTTCATAATTCTACTATTTAAAAATTGATTTTTTTGTTTTTTCGTATTCATTTAAATGGGAAACACTTTGCATGCCAACATTTACTTGTTCAGCAACCATTAACAATGCTATTTGAGTGGCAGCAAATGCTTCTTCTGGATTATTATATGTTCCTAAATCGTCTTGCTTAGCTTCCGGTGTGCTAAAATAGAAGGTGGCCAATCCAAAAAGGACAACAAAACTTGCAGCAATACCCATCCATTTTACAGAAAATCGTTTTCCAGGTTGGACTAGAAGTTTTTGCTCGAATTGCGTTTCTTTTTGTGTTTCAAAGTAACCAAACAGCGCTTGATATTTTGCCAAATGAGGCGCCACATCATTGGAAGAAAAATAAGCCTTTAATTGTTTTTCTTTGGCAATTGTAGTTTCTCCTTGAAAGTATTGTTCCAATAATTGTTCAACTAACTTGAGTTCCATAATTATGTGTTTTTTCTATTTGTTCTCGTAAGGTTTTTCGTGCTCTTGATAAAGCTACTCGAACCGCTGTTTCATTCATTTCTAATACTTGAGCAATTTCTGAAAATTCGTATTCTTCAATTTCTCTAAGTTGTACTATCAATCGTTGTTGTTCGGGTAAATCGTTCATTAACTTTTCTGCCCATTGCAACGTATTTTGATGTTCTATTTGTATGTCAACACTAGCTTGCGGATCTTGATAATTATTATGTACAATTTGCAAATTAGTTGCTCTTTTACTTTTCAACTGATCCAAACAATAGTTCTTAGTGATTGTCATTGCTAAAGCTTCTACACTATTATAGTGTTCTAAAGCATTATTTTTATTCCATAACCTAACCAACACTTCCTGAGTAGCATCTTCCGCCTCTTCAGTACTCACGAGCATTCGTTTTGCTAAACGAAATAACTTATCCTTAAAAGGAGTAATTATTTGTACAAACTCGTTTTGGTTCATTTTAGTTAGTTGGTTTATAATGAAGACGAATGTAATTTAATTTTGTTACAAATAAAAAAAAGATTTTGATATAAAATTATCAAAACCTTTTAAAATCAAACAATTAACTTTATCTAAAACAGAAAATTCAACCCTAACTTGTAATTTCTTCCGCGGGTATTGTATCCAATTACTTCTTGAAAATCTTCATTTAATATATTGGTTACCGCTCCAAAAACATGTAATCGATTAGGTAACAACTCATAAGATATATTAGAACTAACTAACTGATAAGAATCTAAATTAACTGCTTGTGTTGCCCAAATATTCGAGTCGTAATACGCATCACTTCTTTTATCTACAAATTGATAATTGATACCAAAAGTTCCTTTTTTATATTTATAGTTCAAATCAACATTTCCTTTATGCTTTGGGATTAAACGATTTAATTGATTTTCAACTTGAGTAAAAGTATAATTTCCACCAATATTGAAACGTTCAGATAAATTATATCGAATGCTCGTTTCAGTTCCTTTTGCATTGAAAGTCCCGTCTATATTAATGTAATTTGATGCAAAACCTATAGTGTTTTTTTCGGCTCTATAAAAAGCAACTGCATTTATCGTTAATTTTTTATCCAATAATTGCGATTCAAAACCTAATTCAGCCGTAGCATTTTCTTCAGGGGTTAACTCTGAATTTCCATACGGACCATATAATTGATACAAACTTGGCGTGATGTATGCCGTACTATAAGAAGTCATAATTTTCAGAGGTAAATTTTCGAAAGAAAAACTTGGGTTTAAATTATACACAACCTGATTTCCATATTCGCTATGTGTATTAAAACGTGCACCAACATTAAGATTAAAGCCAAAATCTGAATTGTAAACTAATGTAGCATACGGATCTAATAAATTGAACTTCGCTCCTTCTCTAGCCACATCAGTATAGGCATCTTTTTGGGTCATATCAAAATACTGATATTGCGTTCCTGCAACTACAAATAATTGATTATTAAATAAATACTTATTAAAAGCATCAACAGAAATTGTTCTTCCTGTATAATTGTATGCGTCAATAGAATTTGCCCAAGTATTGGTAATATTTAATTTTCTATTTATTGTTGAAGCTCCTGCATTGATTGCAAATTCACCTTTATTATAGTTGTATTTTGGCAAGAAACCAATTCTAAATTGTTCCGATAAACTAGTATTATTCAAATCATCTGCATTAGCAATAATTCCGTCAAACGAATTATCAAACGTATTTTTGATTCGGTCATAATTTCCAAAAACCTCAAAACTTAATTGATCATTTGCTTTAAATCCGATTTTCTGCAACACGTTGACTCTTGAAAACATATCTTCCTCAAAATCTGTTCCCGCTGCTTCAGACATGCCTTTAGTTTCAGTACTATTTAAGGAAGTCATGTAAGAGATTTTATGAATTGTTCCGTTTACCGAAAAACCTTGATTGAAATCTTGCGCACTAGTTTTTGAAGTATCCGAAGTGTTTTGCGTTCCCATAGTAATGTAGGTATTACCTGAAACATCTTTTATTGCCGATTTTTTCAACGTAATATTGATAACGCCTGTTGCAGCACCCGTTCCATATAAAGTACTTGAAGCGCCTTTCATTACTTCAATTTTTTCAATTTGATCTACCGAAAGTAATCGTAAATCATACTCTAAATTAATTCCAGAAGCATCGGTTACAGGAACACCATCAATATAAATTGCAGTTTGACGATTACGACCACCACGAATGTAATAACCTAAATTTTTTCCACCAAAGGATTGATTTCCGTTAATCTCAACGCCTGCCACCTGACTTAAAACGTTTGCCAAATTTTGCCCTTTTTTTGCTTCTAAATCTTGTGAAGTAATCACTTCAATAATTTTACCTGATTTTTCTTTGCTTTGCGCAAATTTAGTATCTGAAACGACTACAACTTTTAAATTGTTTATTTTTAAAGTATCTGATTTTTGTGCATACGATAAAAACGTAGCTAGTGCTAAAACACCTAAGCTAATAGATTTTTTGTTCATTTATGATTAATACATAAATTAATAAATTGGGGAGAAAAGCACAGAATTTACCCATACTCAAACTTTTTTTCCCGAAAGTTTGTTACTCAACGAATGTGGCAGGTCTCCTGGCTTGCGTCTTGTTATCGACCTTCTCATTCGCCAAGGCAAACAATGGTATTGTAGATAATAACAAGCTTTGTAGCTTACAGTTGCGGGAACA
>CAMDQL010000043.1 GCA_945905915.1 Flavobacterium psychrophilum | reverse complement strand
TACAAAAAAGCAGATGTAATGATGGCTCAATTTAATAAATTTAATAAAGCTGATTTGCGTGCAATTTTATCTAATAATCAAACTAATTATTTAGAAGAAATTAAAAAGAATTCAGGAAGGTATCGTATTGAAAATGCAGGAATTAATTCAGAGTATTCTGATTATGGAACTTCATTTTATAGAAACACATTGGTTTTTACTTCTGCAAGAGATACCGGAGGCGTTTTTGTAAAAAAGCACAATTGGACTAATCAATCTTATACTAATTTGTATGGAGCTATAATTTCTGACAATGGTAACTTAGAAACTCCTGTGAAATTTTCTAAAAAAATTGATTCAAAATTCCATGAATCAACCCCAGTTTTTACAAATGATGGCTCAACGATGTATTTTACCCGAAATAATTTCTTAAATGGTAAAAAGGGTAGAGATAGTAATAAAACCACACTATTAAAATTGTATAAAGCTACTAAAATTGGAGATTCTTGGGAAAATATTGTTGAATTACCTTTTAATAGTAACGAGTATAATTGTGCACATCCTGCTTTAAGTCCTGATGAGAAAACACTATATTTTTCTTCAAATATGCCAGGCACGAAAGGACTTTCGGATATTTATAAAGTTGCCATACTTTCTGATGGCGCTTTTGGAACACCAGTTAATTTAGGAGGATCAATTAATACTGAAGCAAGAGAAACATTTCCTTTTATTTCAAATTCCAATGAATTGTATTTTTCTTCAGATGGACATCCTGGGCTAGGAGGATTGGATGTTTTTATTACGCAACTTAAAGAAGATGGAACACATGGAAAAATCAAAAATGTTGGAACTCCTGTTAATAGCAGTTCAGATGATTTTGCTTTTATTATGGATACCGCTACTAAAAATGGTTTCTTTAGTTCTAATAGAAAAGAAGATAATTTAGGATTTGATGATATTTATAAATGTACTGAAACAATTCCAGTGCCAAAAGATTGTCAACAAAGTCTTACAGGATTGCTAGTTGATGCAGAAACTAAATTACTTATGCCTGGCGTTAAAGTTGTATTGTATGATATTAATTATGTAAAAATCGATGAATTAACCACAGATCAAAATGGTAAATTTGATTTTGGTCAAGTTGCGTGTGAAACAAAATTCAGAATTCAATTTGAACAAAAGGAATATGCTTCAAAGGAGACCCTTGTCATTACTCCAAAAGATTCTGGAATTACAGATGTTTTAATTGAGTTAACACCAAATTTACAACCATTACAAGTTGGTAGAGATTTAAGAAAAACATTAGGTATTGATATAATTTATTTTGATATAGACAAATCAAATATTCGTCCAGATGCTGCTGTTGAATTAGCTAAAATATTGGAAGTCATGAAACAATATCCTACTCTTGAAATTGATGTACGTTCGCACACCGATAGTCGACAAACTTCAAAATATAATATAAGTCTGTCGGATAGAAGAGCAAAATCAACAATAAAGTGGTTAATAGAAAATGGTGTAGCGCCAAATAGATTAACAGGGAAAGGTTATGGTGAAACTCAATTGTTGAATAGTTGTGCAGATAATGTGCCTTGTACTGAAGAAGAACATCAAGCCAATAGAAGAAGCGAGTTTATAATAACAAAACTATAGTTTTTTATTCCTTTGCAAATAAAACACCCCAAATGTGAATACATTTGGGGTGTTTATTATACAAAAAATCCTTGATAATCATATGATTATCAAGGATTTTTGTGGTACCTCCAGGGATCGAACCAGGGACACATGGATTTTCAGTCCATTGCTCTACCATCTGAGCTAAGGTACCTTAACAATAAATAGTAGTACTACTTGTTCATTGCGGGTGCAAATATAGAATCTATTTTATATAATCCAAAACAATTTTTAAAAAAAATCAATTTGTATTTTTGCCAAACTAAAAACCATAATATCCTTTTGACAATTGATGTTGGAAATTCTAGAATTAAAGCGGCTGTATTTGAAGAAGATACACTAGTAGAATTGTTTATCATGGGTGAAAATGATGCCGTTCTTATTTTTTCTGAAATTTTCATAAAATATCCAAAAATTAAAAGTGCCATCTTCTCATCAGTTGGGAAATTAGACGCTGAAGTTTTGGATACCCTACAAAAGCATGTTGCAACGCAAATTATTAATCATACTATAAAATTACCTTTTACGAATAACTACACCACACCAAAAACCCTTGGTATAGACCGCATGGTACTTACTGCCGGAGCAACATTAAAGTATCCCAAACAAAACAGATTAGTTATTGATGTTGGAACTTGCGTTACTTATGATTTTATAGATCGTGAAAACCACTATTTAGGAGGAGCAATTTCGCCAGGTATCGCGTTACGGTATAAAAGTTTAAATGATTATACTCAAAACCTACCTTTATTAAAATTAAATAATACTGAAACTTTTATAGGAAATTCAACCGAAAATTCAATTCATAGTGGTGTTATCAATGGACTAACCTATGAAATTGAGGGCTTTATTTCCCAATATTTTCATAAATATCAGGATTTAACAGTAATTTTAACAGGAGGAGACGCAGAATTTTTGGCTAAAAGATTAAAAAACCCCATATTTGCCAATTCAAATTTCTTACTAGAAAGTTTACGTCTTTTATCAACTTATATAAATCAAAATGATTAAAAAAATTTCTGCGTTAGTACTACTACTAATTTCTACAATTTCTTGGGCTCAAGACAATACGGCATCTCCTTATTCATATTATGGCTTAGGCGAAATCAAGTTTAAAGGAACTCACGACGTAAGAGCAATGGGTGGAGTTAGTATTTTTAATGATAGTATTCAATTGAATATAGCAAATCCGGCTTCTTTCTCAAAATTAAAAACTACTGCATTTACCATTGGAGCAAATTCATCTTTTTCAAAATTTAATACAAACGAAGTTACCGAAAAAGCACAACGCACAAATATTGATTATTTAGCCATTGGTTTTCCGTATGGTAAATTTGGATTTACTTTCGGAATAATGCCCTATTCAGCTGTTGGTTTTAAAATAGCAAACACAGCTACTCAAACGGACAATACAGAACGAAGTATATTAAATTTAGGAAATGGAAATATTAATAAACTTTATTTTGGAGCGGCATATACTATCACAAAAAAATTAAGTGTTGGTTTTGATCTGGGATATAATTTTGGAGATATTACTACAGAATATGTAGAGTCTATTTATTCTCCTTTAGTTTTACAATTGCGTAGTAGAGAAAAAAACAATTCTAAAATTAGCGGAATTTCTTTAAACACAGGTTTATTGTATAAAACTAAAATCAATTCAAAATTAGATTTAAATGCTGGTCTAACCTATCATCCTGAAGTAACATTGAGTTCTGAGAATGAGCGAAAAATAGCGACCATTATTTATAATATTAATGGAGCAGAATTAATAAGTGAGGAAAATACCATTCCTGTTAATGACACCAAATTAAAAATTCCAACTAAATTTAGTTTTGGTTTAGGGTTAAGCGAAAATAAAAAATGGGCGATTGGTTCAGAGTTGACTTTTGCTAACAATAATTCATTGACTAATAGATTTGGTCCGATTCAAAATGTATCATACGAGAATTCAACAAAAGTTGCTGTTGGGGGCTATTTCGTTCCAAAATATGATTCGTTTAATAATTATTTGAGTAGAATAATTTACCGTGGTGGATTTAGATATGAAAATACCGGATTGGTTCTTAATAATAAAAGTATCAATGATTATGCATTTACTTTTGGTTTAGGATTACCAGTAGGCCTTTCAAAAATTAATTTAGGAGTAGAGTTTGGAAAAAGGGGAACTACTACGAGTGGTTTGATTGAAGAAAACTATGTTAATGTAACAGTCGGATTATCGTTAAGCGATATTTGGTTTATTAAAAGAAAAATAGACTAATTAATACATACTAAATGAAGGTTCAAAATTGCTTTATTTTCTTTTGCAAAAGTCTTGTAGTACTCATTACTATGCAAGTTCTTTTGTCTTGTGAAAGCGATTTGAAAAGAGTGCAAAAATTAACAGAAACCTCATTTGTGCCTTCTGGAGAAGTAGATACAATTAATCTAAAATATACCGATTCGGGTCGAATAAAATCAATTTTAAAGAGCCCGAAAATGTTAGAATATAGTACGGTTTATAATCCATTTACCGAATTTCCAAAAGGAATTCATTTAACCTTAATTGATGAAAATGAAAATAAGACTACAATAGTTTCTGATTATGCGATCTCATACAAAAAAACTAAAATTATAGATTTGCAAGGAAACGTAGTTATTACGGCTCAAGACGGAAAAAAATTAGAAACTTCTCAATTATATTATGATCAAAAAAGCGAATGGTTTTTTACTGAAAAGCCTTTCAAATATTCTGATGAAGCAGGGGGCTATTTAGAAGGTCCGGGTGTTGATTTTAGTAAGGATTTTAAAATCTTCAATATGCAACGAAGTAACGGAGAAGTAAACACGATTGACTAATACCAACTAAAAAAAATAAGATGAACTATTTAAGACTTGTACAATATTTTTATCTAGCATTTGCCGCTTTTTTTGCCTATGATGCTTTTGCGAAATTTACTAATAATGAAAATTATGTGTTAAGCATATTAATTGCACTAGTTTCTTTAGGAATGTTTTTCTTTAGAAGACATTTTTATAATAAATACCAAAATAAAAAATAAAAACTTAAAAAAAATCTGTGAAAATGTGCTTTTTCTATTTTATTATTAAATAGATAATCGTATTTTCGCCCTCTGAAAAAAAATTAAACATAAATAAAAATGGCAGTTTTATCTAAAATTAGACAACGTTCATTCTTCCTAATTGTAATTATTGCATTAGCATTATTTTCATTTGTATTAGCAGATGTAATCAAAAGTGGAACTTTTGGAAGTAGCGCAAATAGTGTAGGTTCTATTAATGGAACAGACATTTCCGCACAAGAATTCATGCAGCAAGTTGCAATGATGGAAAAGCAAGGTCAAGGTATGAGTAATACACAAGCAATTAATTCTGCTTGGGATCAAAAAGTAAGAAGCATTATTCTTGGTGAAGAATTTGAAAAATTGGGACTTGCAATTGGCAACGAACAATTAATCAACGTAATCAAACAAAATCCAAATTTTGCTCAAAACCAACAGTTTTTAAATGCTGCAGGTCAGTTTGACGAAAATAAATTCAAAGAATATATCAAGTCTTTAAAAAATGCACCAAATCAGGAACAATGGTTGCAATGGAAAGATTTTGAAAAAAATATTGAAACCTATGCTGTGGAGCAATTATACAACACTATGATTAAATCGGGTGTTGTAACTACTAAAGCTGAAGGTAAATTTTCTTATGAAATGGAAGCTACTAAAGCTGATTTTGATTATGTAACGGTTGCTTTTTCAACGGTTAATGATGATCAAGTAAAGGTTACTGATGCTGAAATTGTAGAGTTCATGAAGAAAAACCCTAAAAAATACAAATCAGACAATACAAGAAGTATTGATTTTATTTTAGTGGAAAATAAACCATCTAAAGAAGATGAAGCTGCGATGTTAGAATCTATTTCAGGAGTATTAACAGGAAAAGTTGTTTATAACGAACAAACTAAAATGAATGATACATTACCTGGATTTAGAGCGGTTTCAAATGTGGGAGAGTTTGTAAATGCAAATTCTGATATCAAATTTGATTCTACTTATTTAGCAAAAAAAGATTTACCAGTTGACTTTCAAGAGCAATTATTTAATTTACCAGCTGGAGCAGTTTTTGGACCTTATATTCATAATGGACACCAATGTTTATCAAGAATGATTGGTAGAAAAGCGAATGCAAGTGCAAAAGCAAGTCACATATTATTAGCTTTTAAAGGTGCTGAACGTTCATCGGCTACTAGAACAAAAGAAGAAGCTCAAAAATTAGCAAATGATTTATTGGCTCAGGCCAAAGCAAATCCTGGCAATTTCGCCATGTTAGCCATCACAAATTCAGATGATCCAGGGTCAAAAAATAATGGTGGAGAATATGATAATATTGCGCCAGGTCAAATGACACCAAAATTCAATGATTTTGTTTTTAATAATCCAGTAGGAACAATGGGCGTGGTAGAAACAGAATTTGGTTTCCACGTAATGAAAGTTTCAGGTAAAAATGATGCTGTATTATTAGGAACAATTGCTCAAAAAATTCAAGCCTCTGATGCTACAATTGATGTTGCTTATACCAAAGCAAGTCAATTAGAGTCTGGAGCATTAGAAAATAAAGATTTTGCTGCAGTAGCTAAAAAAGCTAGTTTAGTAGTTACTCCTGCAACTAATATCAAAGCTTATGACGAATTTGTTCAAGGCTTAGGATCCCAAAGAGAAATAGTTCGTTGGAGTTTTAATAAAGAAACTGAGGTTGGTGGAATAAAACGTTTTGAAGTACCTCAAGGATTTGTGGTTGCAAAATTAAAAGATATCAATGATTCGGGTTTACTTCCTTTGGATGTTGCAAAACAATCTGTAGAACCGATTATAAAAAATCAGAAAAAAGCTGAAATCATCAAGAAAAAAATGAATGGAAATTCATTAGAGGCTGTTTCAAAAGCATCAGGCGCTACTGTTTTAATTGCAACGGGTGTTACTGTTAAAAACCCGATCATTCCTAATGTAGGTATGGAACCAAAAGTTGTTGGAAAAGCATTTGGATTAGCGGCTGGAAAAACTTCTAAAATAATTGAAGGAACTAGCGGTATGTTTATGATTAGAACTAAGAATGTTGTTAAGGCACCTGCAGTTTCTGATTATACAACTTATATCAGCCAAGATAAATCTCAAAATCAATCTTACGCTTCGTCAAAAGCATACACCGCTATAAAAGACAAAGCAGATATAAAAGATAACAGAGCAAATTTCTAACAGGAATTTACTTTAAAAAAAAGAGCTGATATATTTCAGCTCTTTTTTTATGTTTTAATCTCAAAGTAAATTTTAGAAGTAAAAAAAACGCAACCATGTAACTGATTGCGTTTTTATAGCATATAGGAGGCTCTAGTTAATCGTTTAACTTCAAAACCGCCATGAACGCTTCTTGAGGAATTTCTACGTTACCCACTTGACGCATTCGTTTTTTACCTTTTTTCTGTTTTTCTAATAATTTACGTTTACGAGAAATATCACCACCATAACATTTTGCGGTTACATCTTTACGTAACGCTTTAATGGTTTCACGGGCAATAATTTTTGCTCCAATAGCCGCTTGAATCGGAATATCAAATTGTTGTCTTGGGATTAATTCTTTTAGCTTTTCACACATTTTTTTCCCAATGTAAAACGCATTACTGTCATGAATTAAAGCTGAAAGCGCATCAACGGATTGTGCATTTAATAATACATCTAGTTTTACTAATTTTGATTCGCGCATTCCTATTGGGTGGTAATCAAAAGAAGCATATCCTTTAGAAACAGTTTTTAATCGGTCATAAAAATCAAACACGATTTCCGCTAAAGGCATGTCAAAATTCAATTCCACTCGCTCGGTAGTTAAATAGGTTTGATTGGTAATTACACCTCGTTTTTCGATACATAAACTCATCACATTTCCTACGAAATCTGATTTTGTTATAATAGTTGCTTTAATATAAGGTTCTTCAACTCTGTCTAATTTTGAAGGTTCAGGCAAATCTGAAGGATTATTTACAATTAAAATTGTTTCAGGTTCTTTCTTCGTATACGCATGATAGGAAACGTTTGGAACAGTAGTAATAACCGTCATGTCAAATTCACGTTCTAAACGTTCTTGAATGATTTCCATGTGTAACATTCCTAAGAACCCACAACGAAAACCAAATCCTAATGCTGCCGAACTTTCCGCAGTAAACACCAATGAAGCATCGTTCAACTGTAATTTTTCCATAGAGGCACGCAAGTCTTCATAATCTTCAGTATCCACCGGATATATTCCTGCAAAAACCATTGGTTTTACATCTTCAAAACCTTGAATCATATTGGTAGTTGGCGTTTTAGCATCGGTTACGGTGTCTCCAACTTTTACTTCTTTTGCTTCTTTTATTCCCGAAATTAAATAGCCTACATCTCCAGTTGAAATCACGTCTTTTGGTACTTGATTTAATTTCAAAGTTCCTACTTCGTCAGCAAAATATTCATTGCCTGTTGCCATGAATTTAATTTTTTGCCCTTTTCTGATTTCACCGTTTTTTACACGGAAAATAACTTCAATTCCACGAAACGGATTGTAATGTGAATCAAAGATTAAGGCCTGAAGAGGTTCTTCAACATTTCCTTTAGGCGCAGGAATTTTTTCAATAATGGCTGCTAAAATATTTTCAACACCAAAACCTGTTTTTCCAGAAGCATGAATAATATCTTCTAATTTACAACCTAATAAATCGATAATATCATCACTAACTTCTTCAGGATTAGCACTTGGTAAATCTACTTTGTTTAAAACTGGGATAATTTCCAAGTCATTTTCTAAAGCCAAATATAAATTTGAAATGGTTTGTGCCTGAATACTTTGTGCCGCATCAACAATTAACAAAGCCCCTTCACAAGCGGCAATAGAACGAGAAACTTCATACGAAAAATCCACGTGACCTGGCGTATCAATTAAGTTTAAAATATATTTTTCACCTTTATAGGTGTATTCCATTTGAATGGCGTGACTTTTTATGGTAATTCCACGTTCGCGTTCTAAGTCCATGTTATCTAATAACTGAGCCTTTTCTTCGCGAGCTGTAACGGTTTGTGTTGCGCCTAATAAACGATCTGCCAACGTACTTTTTCCGTGGTCAATGTGTGCAATAATGCAAAAATTTCTAATGTTTTTCATCTTCGTTTTCTGTCCTTTATTTTAGCGAAAGCTAGGCATTTAGTCTGCAAATATAAAGCAAAGATTTGATTTATTAGACTGAAACTTGAAACCTCAAACTTGAAACCAACAAAAATTTGTATTTTTGCAAAAAAATGAAGCACTATGCCCAAAATTGGTAACATCATATTACCTGATTTTCCTTTATTATTAGCGCCGATGGAAGACGTGAGTGATCCGCCATTTCGTCGTTTGTGCAAATTACATGGTGCCGATTTAATGTATTCTGAATTTATTTCTTCGGAAGGATTGATTCGGGATGCAGTTAAAAGCAAAAAAAAGCTTGATATTTTTGATTATGAACGCCCTGTGGGAATTCAAATTTTTGGCGGTGACGAAGAAGCTATGGAGATGTCTTCACGAATTGTCGATGCGGTACAACCTGATTTAGTAGATATTAATTTTGGTTGCCCGGTAAAAAAAGTGGTGTGTAAAGGTGCAGGAGCAGGAGTTTTAAAAGATGTAGATTTGATGATTCGGTTAACCAAAGCGGTTATCAAAGGAACAACTCTTCCGGTAACGGTAAAAACACGATTGGGTTGGGACGAAAGTTCCATAAATATTGATGAAGTTGCCGAACGTTTGCAAGACATTGGTGTTCAAGCTTTAACGGTTCATGCTCGTACTCGTGCGCAAATGTATAAAGGGCATTCGGACTGGTCACATGTTCAACGAATTAAAGAAAATCCTAGAATTTCAATGCCTATTTTTGGAAATGGTGATATTGATTCGCCTGAAAAAGCGTTGGAATACAAAAATAAATATGGTTTAGACGGCATGATGATTGGACGAGCTGCGATTGGTTATCCTTGGATTTTTAATGAAATAAAACATTATTTCGCCACGGGTGAAAAATTAGCCGCTCCCAGTATGGATGACCGAATTGAAGCTGCCAAAAACCACTTAATTTGGAGTGTCGAATGGAAAGGCGAACGCTTAGGTATTAACGAAATGCGCCGTCATTACACCAATTATTTCAAGGGCATTCACGGTTTTAAAGAATATAAACAAAAATTGGTCACCACCGATGGTATCAATCAATTATTGGATGTATTTACTGAGATTGAGCAGGTGTATGCGGATTATGTTTTTCAGGAATAGTAAATGTTACCCATGATACACCCTAGAAAAAACAATTTTACCGTCTTTAATTTCTAATACTTCAGCTACTAACATATCGTCTTCGTTTGCTACTTGGCGTGTATATTCCATAAACACTCGATCTGAGTTTGCGGTTAATGAAGTTACTTTGTAATGTAGTGTTGGTAATCGATCAAAAGCGTCTTGCCACCAAACACGCATTGCTTCTTTTCCGATGATTAAGCCATTCGTTTCGGGCTGACGAATTTTTAATTTTGGACTAAAATGTTGGGCTTCATCGTCGTATAACGCCAATAATTTCTCAAGATTTTTTGTATTGAACGCATCAAACCATCTAAGGGCAATTTGTTGTAGTTGATTGGGCATAAAGTTTAAATTTAAACGCAAAGAGCGCTAAGTTTTTCGCATAGTTCGCAAAGATTACTAAATAAAAAAAGACACATAAAAAATTCTATGTGTCTGTATGTTTAAAAAAATAGGGTTACGAATTTTTTAGGTTGATGATTTCTTGTTCGGTTAAGAAACGCCAATCGCCTCTTGGTAAATTTTTCTTAGTCAAACCAGCAAAAGTTACACGGTCAACTTTTAAAACATCATATTTTAAGTGTTCGAAAATTTTACGCACTACTTTCACATTAGACGTTTTCATTTTAATCCCAATTTCGCTTTTTGGTTGGTCTTCGATATAGGTAATTTCTTCCACAAAAACCTTGTGGTCATCAATCATTAATCCTTTTTGAATACGTTCTAAATCTTCGTATTTTAAGTTTTTATCTAAAGTTACTTGATACACTTTAGACGAACGTTGGTTGGGAACGGTGAATTTCTGTACAATTTCAGTATCATTGGTAAACAATAACAAGCCTGTAGTGGTTTTATCCATTCTTCCTACCGGTATTAAATTTGCTTTTGAAGCATTTTTAACCAAGTCTAATACATTTGCTGAACCTATTGCATCATCGCCTGCTGTAGAAAAGTTCTTAGGTTTATTTAATAGAATGTATTCTTTCTTTTCGGGGGTAATGTTAACGCCATCAAACTGTACCACATCGGTTAGTTTAACGCGGTGACCCATTTCTGTAATAACTTCTCCGTTTACTTTTACATTACCACTTTGAATGTAGATATCAGCATCTCTTCGACTACACATTCCTGAATTAGAAATGTAGCGATTTAAGCGCATTTCGTCTGGATTAGAAGGTCTTTTAGGAGATTTTGGAGCTTTTGGCGCTTCTTTAGCTGGTTCAGTTTTGGTTGCAAATTTTGAAGGTGCTTTTCTAACAGGAGCATTTCCTCTTGAATTGCTGGATTTTTTATATCCTCCTTGTCTTGCAGAACCCGGACGGCTTTTATCGTTATCTTGATGACGTGACATAATTGTAAACAAATTTCTGCAAAGATATAACTAATATGTTGAAATCAATTTTTTTCCGTGTATCAAAACGGAAGGTTCGATGAGTATGATGCAAAACACCCCCGATACAATAATGAATTTTAATAAAAAATGAAGTTTTAAAAATTCAGTTTTTGAGCTTGATTTCCATAACAACATCACAAAAAACAATAGCATAATCATGCTAAGGTAAAAGTAACTATCCATGTAGCCCACATCGTAAATTTCGATTAAGAAATATACAGGAATTACGGTGCAAAAAGTTAAAATTGTTATGATTATTTTAGCGATTTTTTCACCAAAAACAACAGGAATTGTCTTATAATCGGTAATTAAATCGCCTTCAATATTTTCTAAATCTTTAATCATTTCACGAATTAAAATTAGTAAAAACAAGAAGAGTGCATTCGCAAAAATTACTTCGTAAAAGTTTTTATAATACATTAAAATCCCAAAAAAAGGCAAAACTGCTAAAACGGATGCTGTAATGTTTCCAACTAGAAATATTTTTTTCAACTTATGCGAATAAAACCAAATCAAGAAAATATAGGTTGAAAAAAATAAAATCGCTCGCCACGAAATGAAAAACATCAAAAATGCGACAATAAAGTTTATGGTAAAATACACTTTCAGCTTAGTTTCTTGACTTACTAATCGGTCAATCATCGCTTTTTTAGGCCGATTGATTAAATCTTTTTTAGCATCATAAAAGTTATTGATAATGTATCCCGAAGCGATAGTAAGAGATGAAGCTATTACAATTAAAAATAATTGCCAATCCAAAATAATTGCCAAAGCTCTTTTTTCAGGTGCCAAAATAAATATGGCGGAAAGATATTGTGCTAAAACAATCACCCAAATGTTATATCCTCTAATTACAGAAAAGAGGCTTGCAATTTTTTTGAGCGTTAATTTGGATTTACGAGTAAGCATGAGTTTTTGTTTAAAGTTTAAAGTTTAAAGTTTAAAGTTTCCTTCAAACAAAAAACATTAAAAATTATAAACTACTTCTAATTTATAGTCTTTTAAGGATTCTTTTGCTTTATCCAAATCATGAGTAAATCCTAAAATATAACCGCCACCACCAGAACCACATAATTTTAGATAGTAGTCGTTAGTGTCGATTCCTTTTTGCCATATTTGATGAAATTGCTCGGGAATCATTGGTTTAAAGTTGTTTAACACTACTTTAGATAATTGTTTAGTATTTTCTAATAATGATTTTACATCGCCGCGCAAGAAATTTTCTACACAAGCATCAGTATATTTAATGAATTGCGATTTTAACATCGTGCGGAAACCATTGTCTTTTAGGTTTTCCATAAAAATAGAAACCATTGGAGCGGTTTCACCCACAATTCCTGAATCTAATAAAAACACAGCGCCTTTTCCTTGCGTGCTTTGAGTAGGAATTCCGGTTGCTTCAATATTATCTTTCGAATTAATTAAAATGGGAATACTCAAATAACTATTCAATGGATCTAAACCCGAACTTTTCCCATGAAAAAACGACTCCATTTGGGCAAAAATCGTTTTTAATTGCAATAATTTTTCACGCGTTAAATTTTCTAAAACCGTGATTTTATCATTTGCATATTTATCATAAATAGCAGCTACTAATGCACCACTACTTCCAACACCATATCCTTGAGGAATGCTTGAATCGAAATACATTCCGCTGTTTACATCTTGTTTTAAAACCGTCAAATTGAACGTTACTAACTCAGGTTGTTCCGCTTGCAATTGCTCTAAATAAGTAACAAATTTTTTCAAACTTTCGTTTGATTTAATAGCAATTTCAGACGAATTATCATCTTTTTTTAAAGCACCATTATAGAAATTATAAGGAATTGAAAGTCCTTTCGAATCTTGGATAATTCCATATTCCCCGAAAAGTAATATTTTTGAGTAAAAAAGTGGTCCTTTCATTTTTAGTATTCAGTTTACAGTTTATAGTAATCAGATATTTTAGTAAAGATATAAAATTATTTCAAATTTTGTGCACCATTACCAATTTCGTCATAAATATACTGACCATTTTGGCAATATTCAATTAACTCATTCTGAATAAATTGCAATACGTGTTCTTTCACATTTTCAGGATATAAAACATGCACATTGGCACCGGCGTCTAACGTAAAACAAACTGGAACTTGTGTATCGGTTCTATATTTCCAAATCTTATTGATAATTTCTAATGTATTCGGTTTCATCAAGATAAAATAGGGCATTGAAGTCATCATCATAGCGTGCAAGGTCAAGGCTTCGCTTTCTACAATTTTAATGAATTCTTCCACATTTCCTGATGATAAAATCGCCTTTATTTGGGATAAATTTTCATGAGCTTGTGCAAAACGTCTTTCCGCAAACGGATGATTGTGCATTAAATCGTGCCCAACAGTACTTGAAACTTGTTTTTCTCCTTTATCTACTAATAAAATCGTGTCTTGATAGTTTTTGAAGTTAGAATGAATTGCTGAAAATTCGACTCCAAATAAATCTGAACTTCCTGAAATTTCAGCATGATTACCCCAAACCACCACTTTGCCTTTGATACTTCGACAAGCACTTCCGCTACCTAATCGGGCTAAAAAAGAGGCCTTTGCATAAAAATATTCGTCTGAAATCGACGGGTTAATTGCTTTTTCTAAACTCATGATATTCATCGCTAAAGCTGCCATTCCAGAGGCTGAAGAAGCAATTCCTGAACTATGAGGAAAGGTGTTTTGTGTATCAATTTTAAAATGATACTCTTTTAAAAATGGACAATATGATTCGATTCTTTCAAAGAAATTTTGAATTTTTGGTTTGAAATCTTCTTTTGGTTTTCCTTCAAACAATAATTCAAACGAAAAATCATTGTTTTCCGTTTTTTTAACTACTTCTAATTTTGTAATTGTTTTACAATTCTTTAAGGTAAAACTTATCGATGGATTGGCCGGAATTTGTCTTTCTTTTTTCCCCCAATATTTCACTAAAGCGATATTACTAGGTGCACTCCATTCAAAACTAGCGGATTCAATGGATTGATATGAAGTTGCGATAAAATCTTTTTCAAGAAGCATAGCTAAAATTTTGACAAAAATACCGATTTTGATTGATTTGTTCCCTTGATATTTCGTTAATTTGCTTATAAAATTATAAAAATGACAAAATATTTGCGAATAATCAACATGGTTATGGTTTGTTTAGCTGTAGGATATTTATCCAGTAAAGTAACACAAGCCAGTATTGAAACGTGGTATCCAATGATTAAGAAACCAGTTTTTAATCCGCCAAATTGGGTTTTTGCACCCGTTTGGACACTTCTTTTTATATTGATGGGAATTTCCAGCGGACTTATTTGGAATCAAATGGCTGTTAAAATGCCTTTGGTTAAAAAAGGGATGTTGTTTTTTATTATTCAATTAGCCTTAAATGCGCTGTGGTCTTATATTTTCTTTGGATTGCACAATTTTTTGTTGGCCTTAGTAGAAATAGTTGTACTCTGGTTAATGATTTATGAAACGTATCATGTATTCAAGCAAATTGATAAAAAAGCTGCTTATTTATTGATTCCTTATATGGTATGGGTTGGTTTTGCAACGATTTTAACTGGAAGTATTTTTTGGTTGAATCGATAACTATTTTAACGCAAAGTCTGGCAAAGTTTTTCGCAAAGTACAATAAGACCTTTTAACCATATTAGATTTATAAGTTCATATAAGATTAATTTAACCTTGTGTCCTTAGTACATTCCTAGTGAGCTTAGTGGTTAAAGAAGTTTATTTTCCAATATTCTCAGCCACAATAAATCCG
>CAMDQL010000042.1 GCA_945905915.1 Flavobacterium psychrophilum | reverse complement strand
CTCGCAAAGAAAGCGCCGAATTAATTGAAGCCTATTATCAAACGTATCCAAAATTAAAATCGTTTATGACTTCGCAAGTGGATTTTGCTAGAGAAAACGGTTATGTAGAAACGATTTCAGGCAGAAGACGCTATTTAAAAGACATTAACTCAGCCAACGCAATTGTTCGTGGCGGTGCCGAACGAAATGCGGTAAATGCTCCTATACAAGGTTCAGCGGCCGATATTATTAAAATTGCAATGATTAACATTCATAAAAAGTTGACTTCAGAACATTGGAAATCAAAAATGCTATTGCAAGTCCATGACGAATTAGTTTTTGATGTGCACAACTCCGAATTAGAAAAAATTCAACCGATGATCAAACACGAAATGGAAAATGCTTTCAAAATGGCAGTTCCGTTAGATGTGGAAATTGGATTGGGTAAAAATTGGTTGGAAGCGCATTAATTTGATATATAAATTTAAGACCGTAACAAAATCATACTTTTTATAACCAACAGTAAATTAAATTTCAGATGAAAAAATTAGCCCTTATTTTTGCTTTAACCTATTCTTTATTTACTGTTGCGCAAGATCGATTCACAAAGATGGACAGTTTACTTACGTATTTGAATAAGAATGATAAATTCATGGGTTCATTGTGTATTCGAGAAGGTGAAAATGTAGTATTTAATAAAGCCTACGGTTTTGCCGATGTGGAAAAAAATATAAGTGCCGATCGATTGACCAAATATAAAATTGGATCGGTTACTAAAACCTTCACTGCTGTAATGATCATGCAATTGATTGAAGAAAAAAAATTAAATCTTCAAACCAAATTAAATCGTTTTTATCCAAAAATCCCAAATGCTGAAAAAATCACAATATATGATTTATTACATCATAGAACGGGTATAGTAGATTATATAAATAGCGATTCAATTACTGCAAAAAACATTTATCGTTTTCATTCCAAAGAAGAAATGATTCAAAAAATGACCGATTACAAACCACTTTTTGAACCTGGAACCAAACACGAATATAGTAATTCAAACTATAATTTATTAGGCTACATTATTGAAACGCTTACGAAAAAATCGTATGCAGAAAATATTCAAACACGAATTGTTAAAAAAGCCAACTTATTAAATACGTATTTTCCACAAGGAAAAATAGAGACTTCTGTTGGAGAAAGTTATTCTTATTTATTCAATGGAACCAAATGGGAAAAAGGAGAGGAATGGGAGAATTCTATTGCTTATTCAGCCGGGGCCATTATTTCGACTCCTGCGGATTTAACACGTTTTATATATGCGCTTTTTGATGGAAAATTGGTCAAACCTTCTTCCTTAGAACAAATGAAAGAAATCAAAGAAGGTTATGGAAAAGCGTTAATGCAATTTCCTTTTGGTGAACGTCGTTTTTATGGTCACACAGGCGGAATAGAAAATTTTAGAGCAGTTGTAGGGTATTATCCAACTGAAAAATTAGGCATTTCATTAATTGTAAACGGGGATAATTTCAACAGAAATGATATTATGATTGGAGTGTTAAGTATTTACTACAAAATGCCGTTCCCGTTTCCAAAGTTCAACAAAATTGAGGCTTCAGAACTATTAAAATTCACTGGAACTTATTCTTCTAAAGAGTTACCTTTAAAAATGACAGTTTCTGAAAAAAACGGAGACTTGATTGCACAGGCAACCGGACAAAGTGCTTTTCCATTGACTTTTAAAGAAGAAAAAACATTTATATTTGCACCGGCAGGAATCGAAATGATTTTTGGCGAAAATAGTTTTGTATTAAAACAAGGCGGCATGATTTTCAACTTCAGTAAAGAATAAATGAGTAATATAATTACTAGTATTAAAAAAATTACAAATAGTCGTTATTTAGATTATATTGGTGTCGTTTTAGTAGTTAGTATTTCCTTTCTATTAAAATACCATGAAACACTTTATGATTTTGAATGGAATCAAAAAAGCTATTCTTTTTATCTAGGTTATTTTTCGATTGTAAATACTATTTTATCGATGCTTGCCACCCGATTGGTAACCAAAAAAAATAATTTTGGAAACTTAATCAGCACTTGTAATACCCTATTAAGTGGTGGGATTGATTTTTTATTAGGGAATATAGGTGCCGTTTTAACCTATCCTGTTTCATTTTTTGGAAACTACTTTGCCTTTAAAATTTGGAAAAAGAAACAATACTTGAATACTATTGATTTGATTTTTTTTAGAAATATGGGCATTGGAATACTGTTGTCTTTTGTATTGAATTATATTGCTTTTACAAATTTTTCAACAGGAGCAATTGATTGGAAGTTGTTTTTCATCATAGCTATTCCAGCCGGTATAAGCTTTGGGGGTACTTTTAATTTAGGTCGCATGTATCCCGACAATTGGTTCAACTGGCAAGTTTATAATGCATTTAAAATCGTGCAAAATTTGATGTTGCTTAATATCGCAAATACCATTAAATATGTATTTTATATGGTCAATGCAATTTTAGGTTATATCACCTGGAACGATGATAAAAAAAGACAATTATAGTTTTCTAGTAGATTCTCTTTGACGCAATTCGGTTTTAATTACAACTGTTTTGTATTCCGGAATTTCTTTATTAGATTTATCTTCAAGTCTATCAATTAAAAGATTTGCAGCATTTTCTCCGATTTCTGGAGCGTGTTGGCTAACTGTTGAAAGACTTGGAGTTAATCTTCTTGACCAAACACCATCTGCAAAACCTACAATATTTATTTCATCAGGAATTTTATAACCCATCTTCAAAACCATTTTAAAAGCAATAGTAGATGCAACCTCATTTAAGGCAAAAATTCCATCGATTTTTTTTGACAACAATAATTCTTTTAATTTTGATTCGAAAATTTCAGTATCGTTCTCAAGTACTATTAATTCTTCATTCAAAATTTGCTTTTTGCTTTCTATAGCTTTTTTGAACCCTTGCAATCTCAATTTTCCAACACTTAAGTTAGCTATCGTTGAAAGCAAAGTAATTTTTCTACAGCCAATATTTATCAAATGATTTGTGGCATGAAAAGCAGAATCTAAATCATCAACAATTACTTTATCACATTTAATTTCATCTGCAACCCTATCAAACATTACAATAGGAGTGCCACTATTTAAAATTTCTTTCAAATGAGAATATTTTTTTGCGGATTGGGTCTCTTCGGCTAACGAAATAATGAAACCATCAATAGTTCCATTGTTCAGCATATCCATTACTTGTTCTTCTTTTTTTTGTGATTCATTAGAAATACCCGTTATCACATTATAACCTCTTTCTAAAGCTCTTTTTTCAATTCCGCTAAATACTTTTGCAAAAAAAGGATTCAATATATTAGGTATAATAACCCCAATAGTATTGGTCCTTTGATTTTTTAAATTTTTAGCTATGCTGTTAGGCTTATAATTTTGCAATTTGGCATACTCTTTTATTTTAATTTTTGTTGCTTCGCTAATTTCTGGACTATCACTTAATGCCTTTGATACGGTAGAAATAGATACTTCAAACTCTTTTGCAATTTTTTTTAAGGTGGATTTTGCTTTCATGCTTATAATTTAAAAAGTAAAAATACAATATTATATAATTAAAACTTCAAAAAACAAATATTAATGAATGCAAAAATCAGGATCTACATAATATTTTAGTATCACTACTTGTATTTCTAATAATTAATTGTACTTTTGCACTCCCTTTATTGGGAATGGAATGTTTAATTTAAATTAATTATTGTGAACACATTAAGCTACAAAACAGTATCAGCAAACAAGGCGACTGCAGACAAGCAGTGGATTGTTGTGGACGCTGAAGGGCATAACTTAGGTCGTTTATCTACAAAAGTAGCAATGCTTTTAAGAGGTAAATACAAGCCAAGTTATACACCGCACGTTGATTGTGGAGATAACGTAATTGTTATCAACGCAGAAAAAATCAACCTTACTGGTAACAAGTTAGATGACAAAACGTACATCAGACACACAGGTTATCCAGGAGGTCAAAGAACTTTAACTGCTAAAGTAATGCAACAAAAAAATCCTGCATTATTAGTAGAGAAAGCTGTAAAAGGGATGTTACCTAAAAATAAATTAGGAGCTCAACTTTTCAGAAATTTAAATGTAAGTGTTGGTTCTGAGCATAAACATGCCGCTCAACAACCAAAAACTGTTAACCTAAACGATCTTAAGTAATGGGAGTTATTCACAAAATCGGTAGAAGAAAATGCGCTGTTGCACGTGTTTATGTTTCAGAAGGAACAGGAAAAATCACGGTAAACAAAAGAGAATTTAGTAACTACTTCCCTACTGCAACTTTACAGTACAAAGTAATGCAACCAATGTCTATGACAGAAAATGCAACTAACTTTGACGTTAAAGTAAA
Source organism: Flavobacterium psychrophilum (assembly GCA_945905915.1). GTDB lineage: Bacteria > Bacteroidota > Bacteroidia > Flavobacteriales > Flavobacteriaceae > Flavobacterium > Flavobacterium psychrophilum_S. Next base: position 10,958 of record CAMDQL010000042.1, on the reverse strand, counting down.
CGTTTATGGTGGTGGTGCTACAGGACAAGCAGAAGCTGTAAGAATGGCTATTGCAAGAGCAATGTGTGAAGTTGAGGCTGAAAACAGAGCGATCCTTAAACCAGAAGGATTATTAACAAGAGATCCAAGAATGGTAGAACGTAAAAAATTCGGTCAGAAAAAAGCACGTAAGAGATTCCAATTCTCGAAACGTTAATATTCGGTATTTATCAGAATATTTTTTCAAAACTATTTTTACAATTAAAATTGAATTAAAAACAAAGTTGTCGATATTCCTTATCAAAAGGGAATTAGTTTAGCATCTAAATGAAGCCTCAAGCTTAAAGCCCAACGGAACATTGCTAATCACGGAACGTAAACTATTACACAATGGCAAACAAAATTGACGTTAAAGATTTATTAGAAGCAGGTGTTCATTTTGGACACATGACTCGTAAATGGGATCCAAACATGGCTCCTTACATTTATATGGAACGTAATGGTATTCATATCATTAACCTATATAAAACAGCAGCTAAAATTGAAGAAGCTAATGAAGCTCTGAAAAAAATTGCTGCATCTGGTAGAAAAGTATTATTCGTTGCTACCAAAAAACAAGCGAAAGATATCGTTGCTGAAAAAGCAGCAGCTTGTAACATGCCTTACATCACTGAAAGATGGCCAGGTGGTATGTTAACAAACTTCGTTACTATTCGTAAAGCGGTTAAAAAAATGGCTTCTATCGATAGAATGAAAAAAGACGGTACTTTCTTAACTTTATCTAAAAAAGAAAGATTGCAAGTAGATCGTTTACGTGCAAAATTAGAGAAAAACTTAGGTTCTATTGCTGACATGTCTAGACTTCCAGCAGCTCTATTTGTAGTAGACGTTAAAGCAGAGCATATCGCGATTAAAGAAGCTCAAAAATTAAACATTCCAGTTTTCGCAATGGTTGATACGAATTCGGACCCACGTCCAATTGATTTCGTTATCCCTGCAAATGATGATGCTTCTAAATCAATCGATAAAATTTTATCTTTAGTTTCTGCTGCGTTAGTAGAAGGTCTTTCTGATAGAAAAGATGAAAAAGATGAATTACCAACTAAAGAGGCAGTAGCAACAGAAGTTGAAGCAACTACAACAACTATTGAAGCTGATACAACTACTATTGAAGCAGTTACAACTGAAGCTGAAGAAAGTATAACTGAAGCTGAAGAAAGCACAACTGAAACAAGTGCAACTGAAACTGAAGCATAAATAATTTAAATTCCAAGAATTAAATTCCAAATTCCAAACTTGTTCTAACGATTAGTTAGCAATTTAGTAAAATTGGAATTTGGGATTTAGTAATTGGGATTTTTACTTTTACAAACAATTAAAAAAAATACAAAATGGCAAATATTACTGCTGCAGACGTAAATAAATTAAGAACCATCACTGGTGCTGGTATGATGGACTGCAAAAAAGCATTAGTGGAATCAGACGGAGATTTTGATTTAGCAATTGAAAACTTAAGAAAAAAAGGTCAAAAAGTAGCTGCTAACCGTTCAGATAGAGAATCTACTGAAGGTGCTGCTGTTGCTGTTGTTAACGCAGACAAAACGGCTGCTGTTGCAATTACCTTAAACTGTGAAACAGATTTCGTAGGAAAAAACGAAGCTTTCGTAAAATTAGCAACTGATTTAGCTAATCAAGCTTTACATTTTGCTACTAAAGACGAATTATTAGCTTCAGATTTTAACGGAATTACAGTTGCTGAAAAATTAATTGAGCAAACTGGAGTTATCGGAGAAAAAATTGAAATCGGTGCTTTTGAAAGATTAGAAGGTGCATTTATTGGATCTTACATTCACGCTGGTAAAATTGCTACGCTTGTAGCTTTATCTTCAAACGTTTCTGGTGCTGACGAAGCTGCTAAAAACATTGCAATGCAAGCTGCGGCTATGAACCCAATTGCTTTAAACGAAGCGGGTGTTGATGCTGCAATCATTGAAAAAGAAATCGAAATTGCTAAAGAACAATTAAGAGCTGAAGGCAAGCCAGAAGCTATGTTAGATAATATTTCTAAAGGTAAAATCCAACGTTTCTACAAAGACAATACTTTAGTAAACCAAGATTACATCAAAGATGGTTCTATGAGCGTTGCTGCTTATATCAAATCGGTAGATGCTAACTTAACGGTTACTGGTTTCAAAAGAGTTGCTTTAGGATAATCATTCGATTACAAGCATATAAAAACTTCAATCTTCGGGTTGAAGTTTTTTTTTATGTTTTAAATCTAGTACTTTTGATAAAACGATAGAAATGTTCCACAGAAAAAAAGACATCATTTATGTTGTGCTGGCTGGTATTTTTATTACCAATACACTAGTGGCCGAATTAATTGGTGGTAAACTCATTTACATTGGGAACAACGTAATGAGTTTAGGTATTTTACCTTGGCCGATTGTATTTATAACTACCGATTTAATTAATGAATATTTTGGTGAAAAAGGCGTAAAAAAATTATCATTAATAACCGCTACATTGATTGCATATACCTTTATTTTATTGCTAATTGGACTCAATATTCCAGCGGTAAAGGGTGACGGATTAATTACGGATGATCAATTTAGTGCAGTTTTTGGTCAAAGCATGTGGATTATCGTAGGAAGTATTACAGCATTTCTGGTTTCACAACTAATTGATGTTACCCTTTTTCACTTTCTTAAAAATAGAACCGGGGAAAAAATGTTGTGGCTAAGAAGTACGGGGTCAACCATTATTTCTCAATTATTTGACAGTTTCATTGTATTAGGAATTGCTTTTTGGTTACCCGGAAAAATAAATAGCGAAACATTTGTAGCCTCTGCTTTTACAGGATATTCGGTAAAATTATTGATTGCCATAGGATTAACCCCTTTAATTTATCTCGGACATTATTTAATTGACAACTATTTAGGAACAGAAAAACATGAAAACTAAATACCGATGTGCTTGGTGCGAAAAAGATGATTTATACCGAAATTATCACGATAACGAATGGGGAAAACCAGTATATGATGATGCAACAATTTTTGAATTTTTGATTCTAGAAACCTTTCAGGCAGGCTTGAGTTGGTATACCGTTTTGGCAAAAAGAGAAAATTTCAGAAAAGCATTTGATGATTTCGATTGGAATACAATTGCCCATTATTCAGAAGAAAAAATGGCGGAATTAGCAGAAGATTCTGGAATTATCCGAAATAAATTAAAAATAAAAGCAACGGTCATTAATGCACAAGCCTTTTTAAAAGTGCAGGAAGAATTTGGAACTTTTTCAAAATACATTTGGGGATTTGTAAATGGAAAACCTATAGATAATCAGCCGAAAAATTTGGGCGAAGTGAAAGCAACCACTGAAATTTCTGATAAACTGAGTAAAGATTTGAAAAAACGCGGGTTTAAATTTGTTGGTTCAACCGTTGTTTATGCACACATGCAAGCCACAGGAATGTTCAATGATCATGTCATGGATTGCTTAACAAGAAAATAAATTATGAGCAACGACCCACTTCACGGAAAACCTTTAAAGGAAATTGTAGAACAATTAGTGAATTTTTATGGCTTTGACACTTTGGCCGAATTGATTAATATTAACTGTTTTAAAGATAATCCGTCTATAAATTCTAGTTTAAAATTCTTAAGAAAAACCGATTGGGCTAGAAAAAAAGTAGAAGAATTGTATGTAAGAACATTGCCGAAATTTTAGGGTTGTAAAACACTCAAAAAATCGTCTCGGTCAATTTCTACGCAACCTAAACTGGCTAAATGATCGTTATACACTTGGCAATCTAACAAACGATAATTGGCCATTTCTAATTGCTTTGCTAAGGCAATAAAAGCCATTTTACTAGCATTGGAAACTTTTGAAAACATACTTTCACCACAAAAAACATGGCCTAAATCTACTCCATACAAACCGCCAACTAATTCATCATTTTCCCAAACCTCAACACTTTTGGCAATACCTAATTCGTGTAATTTGCAATAGGCTTCTACCATATTATCGGTAATCCAAGTACCCATTTGATCTTTTCTGGAAATTTTTTTACAATTAAGAATTACTTCTCTAAAAGCGGTATTAAAAGTTACTTTGAACTTTTTTTGATAAATGATAGTTCGCATGCTTTTTGAAATCTTTAAATCTTCAAAAAACAAGACCATACGTTCTGGCGGACTCCACCATAAAATAGGCTCGTCATCTTCAAACCAAGGAAAAATTCCTGAATTATAGGCCAATAGCAATCGCTCTGGAGACAAATCGCCTCCAAAAGCAACAATACCATCAGGTGAAGCGGTGTCTACTGGCGGAAAATATAGTTCTTGGGTTAGAAAATACATCTTTTGAGAAAATGGAGAAGAGAAAAAAGAAAATAGACCTAATTATCGTGAAATTAAAAAGCCATTCAAAATGCAAATTTTGAATGACTCTTTTTTCTATACTCTATTCTCTTTACTCTTTGTTAAAAAGGTAAATCGTCGTGTTCTTCTTCTTTAAAGTTGGTTGCAGGTTCAAATGCTTCGGCAGCTGGCATAGGCGGCATTTGTGGTGCGCTTGGTGCTTCTGCTTGTGCTTTTTCAATTCTCCAACCTTGAATAGAGTTGAAATATTTAGTTTCTCCTTGTGGATTAACCCATTCTCTTCCTCTCAAATTGATTGAAACTTTTACTTGTTCACCAACATTATAATTGTTTAACAAATCAGTTTTGTCTTGTGCAAACTCAATCAAAATATGTTGAGGATATTGCTCTTCTGTAGTAACAACAAGTTCTCTCTTTTTAAATGAAGCACTTACTTGTTGAACAGGATTAATTAATTTTACTCTTCCTAAAACTTCCATAATACTTAAATTTATTTTTTGGCTAATAACAATTTCCAAGCATCAATAGCTCTTCCGTTGTCTACATATTCTTTTGCTTTTTGAAATTTTGTATGCATGTCATCAGCACTTAAAACGGCTTTAACTTCAAAATTTTCTTTTACAAATATAGCAATTTCTTCTTCGTTTGGTATATTTTCTATATTTCCTAATTTACCAAAATCATTTCCGTCAAAATAACCACTCTCTTTGATAAAATCGGGAATCATATCTACTCCAATTCCCAAAGTCGTTAAGGGCTTTTCTACTTCAAACATACCTACATTAGATCGACTATACCAATTTGCTCCCATTCGGGCAACCAAATCTATTTTGTGTTGGTCAATCATTCCTGTTGCATCTAAAACAGCTTCATTAATATGAATTTTAACTACTTCGCAAATTACTAAATTTCCAGCACCGCCTTGGTCACCTAAAGCAATTACTTCGTTAATTTTACATTCAAATTGCACCGGACTTTCGGCAACGCGAAAAGGGCTTACTTTATCAGATGCTAACATTGTAAATCCGGCTTTTTCAAACTCATTAACACCATCTGGATATTCTGTGCTTGATAATGACATTTGCTGTACCATCTCATAATTCACAACATTAATAACCACTTCCTTAGTGTTTTGGGCATTAATTAGTGTATGTTTTGTTGTATTATCTCGCACACGTCTTGCAGGTGAAAAAATTAAAATGGGCGGATTTGAACTAAAAACATTAAAGAAACTAAAAGGCGATAAATTTGGATTTCCATAGTTATCTAATGTACTTGCAAATGCAATTGGCCTTGGTGCCACAGCACTCTGTAAATATCCTTGTAATTTTGCTGGTGCTATTTCTTTTGGATCAATGCTTAACATAGCTAAACTTTATTTTTTACAAAGATAGCAAACAAATACAAGTTCATTTACATGAACAAGTATCAATTTTAAAATGCTTTTTAGTATTTTTACATCAAAACATAATTGATGCAGTTTTCTGAAAGACGAAATTTAACCCGTTGGTTTATAATTATTGCTTCCTTTTTCATTGTACTTTTAATACTTTGGAACACCTATAATTTTTTTCAAATATTTAAAAATGAAGAACGTTCAAAAATGGAATTTTGGGCTACTGCATTAACAAGCATTGCCAATGCAAACGAAAATTCAGATTTAGATTTACCGCTTAAAATCATCAGTAAAAACAACACCATTCCGATATTTATTACAGATCGAAAAGATAGTATTATTGATTTTAATAATATAGACGAAGCAATATCAAACGACACAATTTCTTTAAAAAAGTATTTTAATTCAATAAAAAACGATAATCAACCCATAAAAATTGAGCGCTCAAAAAACGAATATCAATTGGTTTACTATGGCGATTCACCCTTATTAAATAAATTAAAGTATTATCCTATTGCTTTATTGTTGATTATCATATTATTTGGCGCGGTAGTTTATAACTTCTATAAAGCAACAAAAATGTCTACTCAAAATAAACTTTGGGCAGGTATGGCAAAGGAAACAGCACATCAAATTGGCACGCCATTATCCTCCTTGATTGGTTGGGTTGAAATACTAAAATTAGAAAATATTGAAGAAAGTACCGTCTCTGAAATTGAAAAAGATATTAATCGATTACAAACAATAACTGATCGATTTTCAAAAATTGGTAGTGAGCCTATTTTAGATAAAAGAGACCTTATTCAAGAGACAAAAAACGCACTAGATTATTTACAAACAAGAGTTTCAAAACAGATTATATTTACCTTTTCAGCTCCAGATTATCCTATTTATGTAGCTTTGAATCCTTCTTTACATAGCTGGACGATTGAAAATTTAGTGAAAAATGCTATTGATGCCATGAGAGGAAAAGGTCATTTAGATATTGCCATTTCGGAATTAGAGAATATCGTTAAAATTAAGATTACGGATACTGGAAAAGGAATTCCGAAAAATCAATTCCAAAAAATATTTGAACCTGGATTTACTACTAAAAAACGCGGTTGGGGACTCGGATTGTCATTAACTAAGCGGATTGTCCATGAATATCACAAAGGGAAAATTAAAGTGGCGCATTCAGAAATTGGCAAAGGAACTACCATACAAATAAGTTATAAATCAATATAAAAAAAATCCCGATTATCTCGGGATTTTTTTTATATGTTATTAGCAATTTTAGTGGCTAATTCTTGAAATTCTTCTGGAGATAAACTTGTTTTTCGTTGAAAACGCATATCGTCCATATCTTGAAGCGGAATTAAATGCACGTGAACATGCGGTACTTCTAATCCTACTACTGCCACTCCAATTCGTTTGCATTCAACCGATTTTTCAATTGCTTTAGCTACTTTTCTAGAAAACTTCATTAATCCTAAATAGTGTTCTTCTTCCATATCAAAGATTTTGTTAATCTCTTGTTTTGGAATACACAAGGTATGCCCTTTTGCATTGGGATTTACATCTAAAAAAGCCAAATAATTTTCATCTTCAGCAATTTTATAACAAGGAATTTCTCCACTAACTATTTTGGTAAAAATACTAGACATAATTTAGTCTCTAGAAATTTCTAATACTTCAAATTTTAATACGCCATTTGGCACATTTATCTCTGCAGTTTCTCCAACAGATTTGCCTAAAAGTCCCTTTCCAATTGGTGATGTTACCGAAATTTTGCCTGTTTTTAAATCGGCTTCGCTTTCGGCAACTAAGGTATAGGTCATTTCCATACCGTTTGTTTGATTTTTTATTTTTACGGTAGACAAGACAAGTGCTTTTGATAAATCAAGTTGTGATTCATCAATTAAACGCGCATTAGAAACTACTTCTTCCATTTTAGAAATACGCATCTCTAAAAGCCCTTGAGCTTCCTTAGCTGCATCATATTCTGCATTTTCAGACAAGTCACCTTTATCTCTAGCTTCAGCAATAGCTTGTGATGCCTTAGGTCTTTCTATGCTCTTTAGCTGGTCTAATTCGTCTCTTAATTTTTTTAATCCTTCTGCTGTGTAATAAGATACTGTACTCATAACTTCATCATTTATATAAATAGAAAAAATCCCACCTGATGGGATTCCTTCTCACAAAGATAGTAATTTATTTTTAATATTAATTTATGACATTGTATAATGTTATGTCGAAAGTAATTAATTAAATTTGTTTTTTAATTGATCTGCATGTTCTATGAAGAAATATATTCTTTTTACTTTTCTACTTGTATTTATGGGTTGCGATAAAGATAATTTTAGCAATAATAATCCTTATTTACCAAATTATTCATTTGCCTATAACATTAATATGAGCTTACCTCAGTACAGTAGTTTACAATTTCCAAGTAATGCCGTGTATGTCAATGCTGGAAATACGGGCATAAGAGGTGTTTTTGTGTTTAACACCGGAGGCGGATATGTAGCATTTGATGCAGCTTGTCCAAACCAAGCATTAACTAGTTGTTCAACCATGACATTAAACGGTATTAATGTGATTTGTCCTTGTGATAATGTTTCCTACAGTTTATTTTCGGGTCAGGCCCAAGGTATGCAATATCCTATGAAACAGTACCGAGTGGAACAATTAGACAATTTTAATTTACGCGTTTACAATTAAAATTTCAAGTTTACTCCTAATAGAAAATTTATTCCTGCTTGTGGGTAATAACCCGTTCCTTCCATTGTAGTGGTGCTTCCTGGAGTACTCCAATCATCATCATAAGTATAAAAATAACCATTAGATTCGTACTCTAAATTGAAAATATTGTTAACTAAACTTGAAAAAACAATAGATTGTATCCCTTTGTTTAGTTTCCATTCATAATTTATATTCAAGTCATTTACAAAATAGGCGTCCAATTTAGATCGGTTGGAATCGATATTTCCCATATATTGCTCGCTTACAAATTTGGATAAAAATGATATTTGAAAATCTTTTGTTGGTAAATAAACCAATTGATTTCCGAAAACAAAATTTGGAGAAAATGCAATATCTGTATTGCCTAAGTTTTGCAAAACACCATCTCGTTGAAAGTAGAAATCTTGGTTTTTGTTTTGGCTCAAAGTTGCATTTGGATTTAATATTAATTTGTTTGTAATTGCAATTGAAGACTCCACTTCTAATCCTACTCTATAACTTTTTCCGCTGTTGGTAAAAATTGGCGAACCTACATCATTCAAAGCACCCGTTAAAACCAATTGGTCTTTATAATTCATGTAAAAAGCATTGGCTGATAATTTTACTTTTTTAGTGTTGTATTTCCAACCCAGTTCATAATCAAACAAACGTTCTGGTTTTACAATTCCATTTTCATAATCATCGCGTCTTGGCTCTTTGTTTGCAATTCCAAAATAACCATAAAATGCATTTTTATCATTCAATTGATAACTCAACCCTGCTTTTGGATTAAAGAATCGAAAGGTATCATTTACATCAGAAAACTTCACGCTTGTAGCTTCATAAAATACCATTCGATATTGCAAATCGGTAAATAAATTCAGTTTGTTTGTAATATTATAAGATGCTTTAGTGTAGAAATTTATATCGTCTTTATTTCCAAAATTATCATAATAACGATTTGCATTTGGAACATAATTTTGCGTCCAAACTACTTCTCCAAAATGATTTCCTAAATACCGATTGGCTGCTCCTCCAAATAACAAATCAGTTTTTGCTGTTTTATAATTTAGCGAAAAGGTCGTTCCAAAAAAGGCATTATCTAACCATCGTTTTCTAACCAAATCTGAAATTGAGTTTCCGTTAAAAGAGGGCAAATTATAATCAGCCAAATTTTCATCTTCTCTATATTGTTCAAAATACCCTTTACCAATGGTATAATGAAATGCTACATTTGAAATCCACTTGTCAGACCATTTTTCGGACCAATGCAATTGAAAATGATTTTGTCCATAATTATCGGTTTCATTATCATAGAATTGGATATTTCCAAATGCATCTGTATACATTCCGGCAGGATTAAACGTTCGATCATTTTGTAATTTTTCGGGATCTTCAATACCATACCAAGCCTGATATGTTTTTTCTTTTCCGCCAAAAGCCATGAATTTTATTTGGGATTTCTCAGTAATATAATTTGCATTGAAAAAGTACCCAAACATATTAGAAGAAGCTCTATCAATAAATCCTTCAGAGGCAATATTTGAAATCCGAGCATTCATTTCAAAATTGTTATGCAAGCCTGTTCCAAAAGCTAAAGTATGTTTTCGGGAAGCAAAACTTCCAACAGAATTTGAAATTTCGGCATACGCTTTTTCTTGAAATGATTTGGTTTGAAGGTTTAAACTCGCACCAAAAGCACCGGCTCCATTAGTTGATGTACCTACACCTCGTTGCAACTGAACGCTTTCTAATGACGAAGCAAAATCGGGCAAGTTTACAAAAAAAGTACCTTGACTTTCACTATCATTAAAAGGAACGCCATTTAAGGTAACGTTGATTCGGGAACCATCGGCACCACGAACTCGCATATACGTATAACCAATACCATTTCCTGCATCGTTTGTAGTAACTACCGAAGGTAAATAATTTAACAAAACAGGAATGTCTTGACCTAAATTGCGAGGGGCAATTTCTTGTTTGGAAACATTTGTAAACGTAATAGGATTTTTGTCTTTTGCTCGAACCGAAGACACGATAACATCGTTTAAAGTGTTGATTTTGGTAGTGTCTTTCTGAGCTTCTTGAGAGAAAGAAAAAAGAAAAAAGAAAAAAGAAAAAAGATTTAAAATTCTTTGCGACTTTGTGCCTTTGCGGCAACAGTTTTTTGGTAAAGTTTTCATTCGTAAAAGTTTTACGAATAAAAGGGGCAATTACTCTTGGTTAATAAATTAATTTTTGAGATTCCTTCACTCCTAATGGAATGTATCGGTGATGGTTTCTCTATATTCCTTGGCAGCATTACCTGCCCAGGTTCTATGGGTATGATCTCAGCTTTGAATCTGTCATTCTGAAAGAATCTAAGCACCCCTTTGAGACATGACAAAGATAAAACTCTTTCGGTTAAAATTCCAAGCTTACCTTTTAAAAATTTGGTTTTTTTCTGTTTTGTTTCAAAACACTCATGACTTTTTTAGCATTAAGTCGCTTTTCTTTA